>CAZQET010000307.1:0-5691 GCA_964591825.1 uncultured Conexibacteraceae bacterium | reverse complement strand
CGCAGCGAACACCGGCGCTTCGTTCTGAGCAAAGGCGGCGTTCAGCGCATCAGCCGTTGCGGGCTGCAGGGTGAGCGCTATCCCCGAGATCGAGATCGTCCGCGCCTTCGGATCAGAGGAGACGACTCCAGGAGATGCACTGAGGATCCCGATGCGCCCGAGCTTCCCCGGGAAGGAGGGAGTCGGCTCGAGGTCGACTTCGGCACTTAGCTGATCAGAGCCGATTTCAAGCCACAGTTCTGACCAGAAGACCTGACCCGCTCCGAGCTGCAGGGCTTCGATCACCCCACCCGTTCTGAGCGTCCCTTCTGAGCCATCCGGTGCGAGCTGCCCGCCCCTGGCGATCGGCATCGTGAAGGTGGTGCCCACGTGTTCGGCGGGATGGATCGGGTTGAGGGCCACGTAGCGGGAGGCGAGCTTCTGGGCGAAGGCGGAGTCAAAGACGAGGGTGGCTCTTCCTCCTTCTTGGATCGTTGCCAGTTGGAGAAGGACTGGAGCTCTCGACTTCGCCGCTGCCCGTTCCGGTGATGTTGACCTTGGCGCTCGGCGTCGCGAAGGCGCTCGCGGCCGGGACGAGGAGGAAGCTCGCGATCAGGGCGGCGAGCAGGATCGGGGTGCGATTGGCGCCGGCTCTGCGCTGGCGCTGAGCGCGCGGGTTGCCGAAGCGGTTGCCTAGCGTCGAGAGCATCGAATCTCTTCTCCTTGTCCCGTGAGCCCCTCTGCCCGCCGCTTCCCTTTGCGGCTTCCGCGAGGCCCGGTTATGTCCCTGTGGCTCTGTCGTGCCGCAGCTCAAACAGGCTGGTTCCCTTTACTGACAGTTGGGTTCCTAGACGGCAGGGGAAGCTGAACATACGAGTTTGTCTTTGTCAAGGAACATGTCGGTGTCCAGATTTGCAGGGCTTTCTGGACAGGACGGCCAGATGCAACCGGCACCGCGAGGACATGGCGCTGGCGGGGGGCTCCTTGGAGGGGCGTTTGTCGGGGGCCGGGCCTGCGTCGTCTCAGACCCGACTCCCGCTCTCCCTCTTGCGACCCCCCGCCACGGGTAGCGTCGAGCTCTATGCGGGACTACACAAGCACTGAGGAAAAGTGGTTCCCATCTAAGGGCGCCGCATCCGGCCTCGCCCGACGGAGAGCGACGGGCCGCGATCGGCAGCTGCGCGCCGCGGCTGCTGGCGGCGAGGCGGTGGATCACGCCCCACAGCTCCGATCGACGCTTCCGCCGCGAGCTCGCTCGGGCACTGCGCCGATGGCGCTCCCCGCCGAAGCCTCGTCACGAGCTTGGCAATATCTCGCCGCGCCAGAAAGCGGAGGGGGTGGGATTCGAACCCACGAGCGCCTTGCGACGCCAACAGTTTTCGAGACTGCCCCGTTCAACCACTCCGGCACCCCTCCGGGACTCAGTCTGAGCTGATTCTAGGGAGGGGGCGCTCGGTGGTGCGGTAGGCGTCTCCCAGACTCAAGCAGCGAAGGGTTTCCGCCGATGCAGCCGCGTGCAAGGAAGCGCGCAAACGAAGCTCGGGGGGTTCTTCGATCGCCATCCGCTGATCCTGCGGACGCTGGCGATCCTGGCGCTGCTCTGGGGGGCGGGCTACCTGGTCTGGCGGATCGGCTGGAGCAGCGAAGGGGCCAGCCCGGTCGCCTACGGGATGCTGCTGGTGACCGAGATCTACGGGATCTGGGCGCTGGGCACGCTGGCCTGGTTCTCCTGGTCGCGGCCGCCCGCGGTGCGACCGTCGACGACGCCGGGGCGCTCGGTCGACGTCTACGTCTGCACCTATGACGAGCCGACCGAGGTAGTCGCCGCCACCCTGGCCGGCTGCCGGGCGCTCACCTACCCGCACACCACCTACCTGCTCGACGACGGCCGGCGACCCGAGATGGAGGAGCTGGCCGAGCTCGCCGGGGCCGAGTACCTGACCCGGCCCGACAACTCCCACGCCAAGGCCGGCAACATCAACGCCGCGCTTGGCCGCACCGAGGGTGAGCTGGTGCTGATGCTCGACGCCGACCACGTGCCGATGCCGGACGCACTCGACGCGATGGTCGGCTACTTCGACGACGAGCGGATGGCGCTGGTGCAGAGCCCACATGACTTCTTCAATCACGACTCGGCCCAGCACTACGCGGTCGGGCGGCACGAGCAGTCGCTCTTCTACCGCGTGGTGTGCCCGGGCAAGGACCGTCACGGCGCCGCCTACTGGTGCGGCTCGGCGGCGCTGATCCGCCGCCAGGCGCTGCTCGAGATCGGCGGCGTCGCCACCGAGACGATTGCCGAGGACTTCCACACGACGATCCGCATGCAACGCCACGGCTGGAAGAGCCGCTACCACGACGAGGTGCTCGTGCAGGGCCTCGCCCCGCACGACCTCGACGGCTACCTGCTGCAACGCGACCGCTGGGCGCGCGGCAACCTCGCCGTCTTCACCTTGCCCGAGTCCCCCCTGCGCGCCTCCGAGCTGCGACCGCTGCAGCGGCTCTCCTACTTCGCCAGCCTCGCCGCCTACCTGGCGCCGCCGATGCGGCTGCTGCTGCTCGCCACGCTCGGCCTCGTGCTCTGGACCGGCGAGCTGCCGATGAAGATCAGCGTCGTCGCCCTCGCCACCCTCTGGCTTCCCTACGTGACGCTCAACCTCGGCGCCGGCGCCGCGCTCGCCCGCGGCTACATGAAGATCGGCGAGACCGCTCACTACGAGCTGCTGACGATGGAGATCTACACACGGGCGCTGCGCTGCATCTTCCGGCCGGGCCGGACCTCCTTCAAGGTGACGCCCAAGCAGGGGACCGGTGGTGGCGGGATCGAGTCCGTCCGCAAGCTGCACTTGGTGGTCGCCTGCGCGGTCGTCGTCGGCGCCGGGACGGTGCTGCGGCTGCTCGACCTGGCCGGCGCCGGGCCGCTGCCCGACCTGCCCGGAGTTGCCGCCGTGGTCGTACCGTTGCTCGGCCTGGTCGAGCTGCGCCGCATCCTGCGCACGCTGCTCGCCGTCGGCCGCCGCCAGCAGCGCCGCCTCGTCTACCGCTTCGAGGGAGAGGCGCCGGCCGAGTGCTACTCGGAGGCCGGCCACGTCTCCGGCGATCTGATCGACGCCAGCGCCGCCGGCGTCGGGTTGGTGCTCGACGCGCCGCTGGAGGCGGGCACCAAACCGGCCCTCCTGCTCCAGTTGCAGGACGCTATGGGAACCGCACACGAGGTCGCCGCTCAGGTCGAGGTGCGCTCCTGCCGCGAGGTCGGGGAGCGCCACCTGGTCGGCGCCACGATCACCGAAATCGACCCGGCCGCGCGCATGCGCCTGATGGAGTGGTGCTACGTCGTCTGCAGCCACGAGCGCCTGCGCGGCCACCGCCCGGCAACCCCCCGCGAGCTCGAGCATGCGGCAATCGTGCTGCCGCTGCCGGCCCACAAGGCGTTGCCGGAAGCCGCGGTTGCCTGAGCCCCACAAGTGGAGACGGGAAGGCAATACGCTTGATGCACCCACGGAGAGGTGTCCGAGTGGCTTAAGGAGCGCGACTGGAAATCGCGTGGGCGGGGTTAACCCGCCTCGTGGGTTCGAATCCCACCCTCTCCGCTCAGTCGACCACTGGAATCCCGAGGTCGCGGGCGCTGCGGCACAGGTCGAGATCGAAGCTGGCCACCCCCCCGCCATGGTCCTTGGCGGCAAGCAGGACACAGCAGTCGGGAAGCTTGAGCGCGGTCTCGACCCGGAGGCTCGCAAGGCGGGCCGCGGCGCCACGCGCGAAGGAGAGCTCATGGACGGAGAGCCTCTCGAGCGCTTCTTGGGCCTCCTCCAGTCGACCTGAGCGCGCGGGCGCAACCAGGGTCTCGGCGAGGCTGATCTGGCTGGCTCCGAGCGCCTCCATGGCGTGGGCCCGAAGCAGCTCGGTCGCCGCCTCGTGGTGTGGGTCGCGACCGTCGAGATGACCGATCAGGACGCTCGCGTCGAGGACGATCACTCGGGCCAGTCCCGCCGCAGCCGCTCGAGCTCATCCGGCGCGTAGACACCGGTGAGCGCGCCGGCAGTCGCGTCGACTGTCGCCTGCATCTCCGCTGCCTCATCGGCGATCGTCTCGGCGCCGGCGGCGGCGAGGCGCAACAGCAATGCCTTGCGATCACTCACCTCCGGCCAGCGGCGCTGGGCCAGGTCGAGCAGCTCGCTGAGGTCGCCGGTGTCGGTGAGCATGTAGCGGGGCTTGCTCGTGGGCATAGTAGCGAGTGTAACACTTGAATATACGGGTGTTGCACTAGATTTGGTGGACGTCGTCGCCGGGCTCACGAAGTCCCAAGGCCGGAGCGGCCATATCTCTCCCCCCTGTGACCCGATCTCAGCGACGGCCGGCGAAGAAGTCGCGCAGGAGGGCGGCGCATTCGGCTTCGCGGACGCCGGCGACGACCTCGGGGCGGTGATTGAGGGCAGGCTCGGCGAGGACGTCGAGGACGCTGCCGGCGGCGCCGGCCTTCGGGTCGGGGGCGCCGAAGACGACGGTGGGGATGCGGGCGAGGACGATCGCCCCGGCGCACATCGCGCAGGGCTCGAGCGTCACGTAGAGAGTCGTGTCCGGCAGGCGCCAGCCGCCGAGCGCCTCGGCAGCGGCGCGGATGGCGAGGATCTCGGCGTGAGCGGTCGGGTCGCGGCGCAGCTCACGCTCGTTGCCGGCGTCGGCGAGGACCTCCTCCCCGCGCGCAAGGACGGCTCCAATCGGTACGTCGCCGTGACCCTCGGCCTCGCGGGCGCGACCGATCGCGAGCGCCATCATCCGCTCGGCGAGGGACTGAGTGGTGTCGCCTTGCATGGGTGCGGGAGTATGTGGGACTACAACTTCGCCGGCGGGCAGGTGTTTGGGGAACGCTCGCTCGAACGCAGGGATTCGCGAGCACAGAAGCAAGATGAACCGACGCCTTCCGACCTTCGCGCTGACCCTGTTCGCGATCCTCGCCACGGCCGCCGCGCCGGCGTCGGCGCGCGTCGCGATCTCCCCCGCCCGCGGCTTCGTCCCACACCAAGCGATCGTCAAGCTCGACGGGGCGAGGCGAGCCCGGACCGTGACGCTGCCGCGCGGCGCCAGCGTGTCCAAGGTGGTCGCCTCCCTGCGCAGCGACCCCGCCGTGCGCTACGCCGCTCCCAACTTCATCGCGACCGCCTCGGCGACGATTGAAAAGCCGCGTCTGATCCCCAACGACCCCGGGCCGATCAGCGGTCCGCCCGGGCCGCCCGGCGGCTGGGTCGCCAAGCAGTGGAACTTCCTGCCCTGGCAGGGACCCAGCACGCCGCTGCTGCCGATATCACCTGGGGGCATCGACGCGATCAGCGCCTGGGAACACCTGGAAGCGGCGGGACATCCCGGCGCAGAAGGGGTGACGGTGGCCGTGCTGGACACCGGGATCGCCTACCGCTCCTACGGCAGGCGCTTCCGCCGCAGCCCCGATTTCACGGCAAGTCAGTTCGTCAAGGGCTATGACTTCGTCGACGACGATCCGCTGCCGCTCGACGAAAACGGCCACGGCACCCACGTCGCCGGCACGATCGCTGAGAAGACGAACAACGGCATCGGCCTGACAGGGCTCGCCTACAGGGCGAAGCTGATGCCGGTGCGGGTCCTCGACGCGCACGGGCGCGGGCGCGCCGACGAGATCGCCAAGGGGATCCACTTCGCCGTCGCCCACGGCGCCGACGTGATCAACATGAGCTTCAACTT
>CAZQET010000306.1:0-2662 GCA_964591825.1 uncultured Conexibacteraceae bacterium | reverse complement strand
CGAGGTCTTCAGCGACGCGGGGCTCGATGCGTGGACGCTCGCAGCGTTTGCCACCGCGCCCCAGCTGGAGCTCGATGACCGGACTCCGGTCGCCGCCTTCGGCGACGCTGACCTCGAGCCACTGCTTCTCTCGGCTCACCGCGCTGTGGCCGAGTTGAAGCGTTGACGCCGCGCGGGCTCCCCGCTCCCCCAGACGAACTCCCCGAGCTTCCCAGCGCGAAGCTCGAGACGAAATCTCTGTGGCGGATCCATGCTGCCGACGTCGCTCCCTGGTTCTTCGATATCGGCCCGGATGGCAGGTTCAACCTTGCTGAGTCGGGCACTTGCTACCTCGCCGAGGAGCCGATTGGGGCCTTCATCGAGAAGTTCGGGCGCCTATTGCGGCCAGGCGGGGTGATCCCGGAGCCGCTGGTCGACGCGCAACGTCTTTCCAGGCTGCACCCGCCCAAAGCGGAGATCGTTGACTTGACTGACCCGACCATCCTCGGACTCGTCGGCCTCACTGCCGAGGTTCACTCGACGACCGACTACAACCTGACCCAGGGATGGGCACTCACATTTCAAGAGGCCGGTTATGCCGGCATCCGCTACAAGGCTCGCCACGATCCGCGCGGGCAGCTGGTCTCCATCGCTCTCTTCGGTTCGGAGAAACCGCCGCGAAGTACTGCGAAGACCACGGCCATTCCGGTCGACCTGATCCACGAAGCCTCCAGCACGTTCGCGATCACAGTCCTCCCCCGCCGTCACTTGCGGCGCGGGTGAGCAACACGACAGCCGTTCCGTGGCCGTTGCCTGCAACCGTTGCCGACTGTTGCCGCGGGGCAACAGCGAAACCTCTTCAGCGTGGGAAATCTAGACTCAGGCTCGGCACTCTCGTGGCAATCAAGGAAACACTCTGTTGCCGAGCTGTTGCCGCCACCACGCACGCTCAAGAGCTGCAGGTAGCCAGGTGCAGGCGAAGCTTGCGTCCGCCTGAGCTCAACCGAAGACCCCCATAGAACTCCTGTCCATCGCAAGAGGTTGGTTCGAAGGCGACGACCCTCACCGCAGTATCCGTTTTCTTTTCTATGTCGCGCGAATCTCCACGCGCCTTCGCCGTCACGTCACCCCAGCTCGACCACCGTAGGTGCACCAAATAGACAGTCCAGCCTGCCGAGCGGGAGGCCCCCGAGACGAGACAACGCCGCGGATGCATGAGCGCTTTCCTTCCGCATTTCAACGCCACGCCCTGACCACCAGTCACCGAGCACGAGCCAAAGGACAGCGCCAACAGGGAGACCACTGCTGTAGAGACGACGAGCCGCATTGGTGATCGATTCCCCTATGCCTTCGAGAGCGCTATTCCGGCGACTCGTCGCAGGCTTGGCGGATTTGAGCCACAACTTTTCCTTTTGCCAATCCCTGCATATTGCTGACGCAACCTTTGACGGCGAAGACGGCATAGTGGAATAATTCTGTGTGTTCGAATGCCAGATGCGGCGGCACGGCGCGAGCCTTTACAACTTGAGATGCGCCGTCGGAGAAGACCAAGCGCACGTGATGGACCGACGGCGCGAATGCCACCACACCGACCACGAATGATTCCCATGAGTCGGATCCTCCGGTCGGTGGATCGATCGAGCCGGCCCCCTCCGGCAGCACTGCCTTGACGGCACCTCTACTCGTCTTAATTGGTCCGCAGCCATGGCCACTGACTTCCGAACCCATGACCTCTCCGTCGGGCAAATGAGACAACGGCCCTTGCAGATGTGCCCAGAGACATACTCGGTCCTCGGATGGGGACCACGGCCTCGCCGCAGCCAACAGCGTCCAGTGGAACGATCTGATCTCGCCATAGCCAATACCCCGTTCGGTTGACGAAACCCTCTGGACACGGGTATTCAGTGGCAGGCGACCGTGCTCGCCTCCTCCTTGCGAAGATGCCACAAGCCAAACGGAACCGGCCAGGACGAGCACCGCTACGACTGCAACAAATCTTCTCAACCTGCTCCCTTTCTTCCGGTAGCCCTACTGTGGCCAAGGGCAGGGTTCGCCAAGGTCTACAGCGGGAACGTTGTTTTCCCAAATATTGTTTTCCGACACGTGTCCATTCCAATATAGATCTACGTACCGCGGCAGGCAATTTACCTGATAGCCCCAATCGTTCAGGTAGCCGTTGCCTGTTTCAATGCGCCAGAAATTCTTGACGACTATGTGGCCATCCTGAAAGTTTTCGCCTGAAAAATGACATTCCTTTGGCGACATGGCCCATTCCACGCTTTGAAGGTAGTCGATGTCGCAGCTGATCTCACTTTCGCGACCGTTGTCCCACCAGACCCCTTTATCAGGAGGCACCCAATAATGAAAGTGACCGTGGACCCAGCCCCGGGTCTTGACGTTGTCGGTGAGCATACATCCAGGTGCAGCTTCGTGTGAATGATAAGGATCGGTAGGCGCGAATCCCAGTTTCCAACAAGCGGACACCTTAAATGGCCTACTGATAGCTAGTGGAGGAGTCCACACCCCGGATGCTTGAGCTTCGCTAGAGGCCTGCTGGTCGTATTCGGGAGCGCCGACGATCCCCTGGCCTCCTTCTGTGGCGATCCACCCACCGTCGGGCAGTTCCTTGAACCAGTATGACTTATCTGCCGATTCCCCTTCATACGGAGGGGGCTGGATGACT
>CAZQET010000305.1:0-4967 GCA_964591825.1 uncultured Conexibacteraceae bacterium | reverse complement strand
GGCCGGGTCTGCGGCAGCTCGGGGCATCGGGGAGGAACGCCGGTACCTCGCCCGAACTTACGGGCCGCACCGTTCTTGGGAGGGGTGCGAGTTTCGTACTACGTCCAGGTGTCCAGTCTCTGTGGCGGCGGGTAGAGGGGGTCGATGGGGAGAGGGCGCCGATGCTGAGAGTGAGGAGCAAGATCGTCCCAGTGGCCCGTTCCTGCGGCCTGGCGCTCGCCGTCCTCTCTCTGCTTGGTGCGTGGGCGCGGCCCGCCCCCGTGGTCGCGGACCCGGGTCCGGTGGCGGTGACGAACTACACCGATCCCGGTCAGGCGCTGAGGTGGGGCGACCGCTCGCATTGGAAGCAACCCTGGCGCTCCTACCTCGACACGGTTCCCGCCACCACCCTCCTGAACGCGATCGGAATCAACTTCAACGTCGGCGCCAAGCTGGCCCCCTCGACGGCTCGCCTGCTGGCGGACAGCGGCTTCAGGCGGGCGCGGATCGAGGTCGGATGGAACACGCTCGAATACGCGGATCCCGGCCGTATGGACCGGGTCGATCGTCGCAACCTGGTCTCGATCCTCACCGCTCTGAAGGAAAACGGGATCAGGCCGCTGGTCCTGCTCAACGCCAACGACGGTGCCCCCTGTCCGATGGAATCGGTGACCCTCGATCTGACCCAGCCGGCGAGCGCCGGCGACACGACGATCCACATCGCCTCTGGCGATCTGGGCGAGATCGCCCCCGGCCGAACGGGAATCAGCAGCGACGGCATCGCCGCCCAGGTGCTCTTCAAATCCGTCGACGCGAACGGGGTCGTGCAGCTCTCCAAGCCGCTGCCGACCTCCCTGCCGGCGGGCGACCTCGACGTGGTCACGCTCCGCTACGAACCCTTCCGCCCCGCGACCCTCGCCAACGGGGAGCCGAACCCGGGCAACGCCGCGACCCTGCAGGGCTGGCTCGAATACGTCGGCACCGTCAGCCGCGAGGTGAAGTCGATCCTCGGCTCCGAAAACTTCGACGTCGAGGTCTGGAACGAGCTCAGCTTCGGCTCGAGCTTCCTCAACATCAACGCCTACTACAACCCGCACATCGAATGGGAGAAGAACGGCAACTTCGGCCTGATCCTCAACCGCACGGTCGAATACCTGCGCGACCCCGCGAACGGCGTCCCCAACATAGGGATCGGCAACGGGTTCGCCAACGAGTCCCCCTGGTGGAGCGGCAGCACCAGCCCCGTCGGCCTGACCGCAATCGACAAGCATCCCTACGCGGGCCTGCGCTCGTTTCCCGAAGACGCCCAGGTCAACGGCAACCGCCCGCTCGACGGCCTCGGCCGGCCGGCCGGTTGGCTGGACTCCGAAGGCCAGTACCACGAGACCTTCACCCCGACCTATGACGCCTTCTTCCCCGAGTACTTCCTCTCCGGCATCCAGACCGAGACCCTCGCCCACGACCTCTCGCCGCAGCCCTCGCTGATCCAGGGAGTCGAACACGGCCGCTACACCCACCCGTCCGGCGGCTCGCCGCCGACGATGTGGCTCACCGAGGCGAACCTGGCGCCGGCGAGCGGGCCGACGCCGCGCTCGCAGATGACCGCCGCCGACATCCGCCACATCGAGAGCAAGGACGTCCTCCGCTACCTGGCGGCGTACGTGAACAAGGGGGTGACGGCCCTCGACTTCTACGCGGTCAACGCGGGCGATCTCTCGCTGGTCGATCCGGGCTTCATCAAGGCCGCGAAAGGATCGCCGTCGAGCTACCCGGGAGACGCGCTCGGTGGAGAGACGATGGACGCGGTGCGCCGCCTGGTCGAGTCGATGAGGGGGGCCGAATCGATCCCCTCGCCGCGCCGCCTCGAACTGAAGGAACTGACCGACTTCTCCGGCAACGTCCAGTTCGAAGGGGACGGCACGGCCGCCTACCCGCCGCTCTACAACCGCGAAGTCCTCGCCTTCCTGCCCTTCCAGGTGAGCGAGCGGCGCTTCGCGATCCCGGTGTACGTGATGACCCGCAACGTCGCCCGGGTCTACCGCCCGGAAGCCTCCGACCCGAGCCGCTTCGACCTGCCGGCCGAACCGTACCGACTGGCGATCGCCGGGATCAACGGCAGGGGTGCTGAAGTCAGCGCCTACGATCCGCTCAGTGGGGAATCGGTCCCGGTCGAAGTCGTCTCCAGCTCGGGCGAAGAAATCGTCGTGCAGATGCCGGTCACCGACTCGCCGCGGATCCTGACGATCCAGGAACAGTCCTCGGAGCCCGAGCCGGCCCCCAAGCCGCCGGCGGAGCCCGAGCCGGAACCGCCCGCCGAACCGCTGCCCGGCTCGGCGTCCGAACCCGAAGCCGCGGCGGGCGATCCGAAACCGCTGAAGGCAAAGTCCGCGCCGAGTGCCGCGGAAGAAGGCGTTCGACCTGCCGCGGACTCCGGTGGCTCCAGCCTGGACCCGAGCCTGCGCCTGGAGGGTGGGGCAGGGCTGCTGGGCAGGCGCCGGATGACGGTCCTCGCCGGCTGTCGCTCGCGCTGCCAGCTCCGGCTCAGCGCCCGGCTCATGATCGGCGGGCGCAGCTACCCGATGGGTGCAGCGCCGACCAAGACCCGCGTCGACAGCGGCCGGCTGCCGCCGGTGGCGGTGGCGATCTCGCCCAGCGCGGCCGACGCCCAGCGCGCCCGCCTGGCGCTTCGCCGCGAGGGCGCGGTCCGGGCCGTGGTCACCCTTCGAGCCCGCGGCGGCGGCAGCTCCGAAACCCGTAGCCGCACTCTCGTTCTGCGCCAGAACTAGGAGGATTGGCGTTTCGATTAGCTAAACCCTTGCCTCTGATCACTGAGCCGACATTGCTGTTTGGGTCCTAAGCAAATTGGCCTCGACCTCGGCGTGCGCCCATTGGGCGAAAACAGCTCTAGAATGCGGAAAGGGGAAAAGGTCGGCGCCCATTGGTCCAAATTGACTCTCGGAGGAATGGGGCTCGGGTACTATCCCTGTGGTGGCCGACGCCGAGCATGAGGAGGGCCAAGAGCTTCAAATCCACATTGACCCGGCTCAGATGGCGGGTGTGTGGGCGAACTTTGCCCGCGTAAGCCATAGCCAGCATGAGTTCACGCTGGACTTCGTCCGCGTAGATCACAACTCCGATCCCGCCATCGGCATTGTTGTCGCACGGGTTTCGGTTTCTCCGCTCTTTATTCAGCAACTCATCGAGGCTATGCAAGACAACTGGGCCAAGTACGCAAAGAAGGCGCTACCGGAGGAGGTGTACCGAGATGAACTCACCGCAGACGGAGATGACGATGGGCCAGGAGAGGACGATTAGCGATTTTCCGGTCGTGCCTTTCGACTCGAAATCCTCTCAAACCGGATCGGGTGCCTCAGATGAGGCTCGACGCATTTGGGGGATTGCGGTTGCCGAAGCTTCGGCGCGAGTCCATGAGCAGAAAGTTCTTTCGACTCCTGGCCTGTTGGACGCGCTGGGCGAGGCGGTCGCAGAGATCGATGCGATGGAAGACACGCCTTAGGGCGGCTTGGCCAAGCTCGGACCCAAAAGCGCCAAAGCGCTTGACGATTTCTGCGCTGACCTATCGGACAAGCAGGCAGCCTTTCTCCGTAACGCGGTCGAGCGGGTTTGTGAGGACCCAGTCGGCCGAGGCAATCCCGGACACTCGTTTACGCAGAAGTTTCGCGAGCCCCGACGTTACCTGGGCTCGCGGCTACCTGCCGATGCGGCCATCTTTGAGTTCAAGCCCAATCAATATCGAGGCTTGTTCATTGTCAAAGACGGCAAGCTCGCCTTCCTACCCATGAACGGGCAGCGATTCTTCACTGTCAAGGGCTGTCCCTGGCATTAGCCATTGAGGGCGGTTCGGCCCCGAGCAAGGTATCCGTGAAACAGCTACCCGGCGTCCACGTCCAGAGCGATGTGGCGAGTTTCGCCAATTCTTCTAGCGGTAGTAATTCGCCCCGAGGCCCGTTGGTGGCGCGTGCAATCGCGCCACCTCGAGTTGCAACGACGAGCCCGCCCGGAGCGCCCGGAGTCGCAGACCATCTCGAGTGCGGTGGTGGCGGCGCCGGCCCCGCGTGGAGAGGGCGGCTTGGGCAGCGCCGCGGCGGAATTGGCGGACGGGCTGGAGGCGCTTGGCTGCGGCGTGACCTACGTCGGCTCCCAGCCGCGCAGCCCGCTTGTCAGGGCGGTGCGCTCGCGAGCGGCTCGCCGCGCGCTGGGTATGGGTCCCTCGCGCCGAATGGTGGCCCGGGCGGTGCGACGCGCCGTGCCGGAGGACGGCTGGGACCTCGTCTACGCCACCCCCGGCGTCGTCCCGATCGGACGAGGAGGCGGGGTCCGCGTCATCTACCAGGCGACCCGCCATCCGGCGGTCGAGTGGGAGGCGCTGCGCCGCGGGGAACGCGAGACGGGTGGGCGAGGCGACATGACGCGCGCGGAGCTGAGGCGCCGCGGATATGAGATCGAGCGCGCCGATCTGATCCACGTCACCTCGCACGCCGTCCGCGAGGAGATGCTCGCGGCGGGCGTGCCCGAGGGCAGGCTCGTCCACTCCTACCACGGCATCGACCTCGATCTCTACCGGCCGGGCCAAAAGCGCGACTCGCTGACCGTCGCCTTCATCGGACCACTCTCGCTGCGCAAGGGCGTCGACGTCGTCGCCGAGCTGGCCGAGCGGCTCGGCTCTGGCGCGACGGTCGAGTCGGTTGGCGGCGCCACCTGTCCCTGGTCCCGCCGCGTCGCCGCCCGAGCCGCCTTCGCGCCGCGGCCGTCGGCTCGCGAGACGCTGAGCACCGCCCACGTCCTGGTCCTGCCCTCGCGCTCAGATGGCTTCTCCTTCGTCGTCCTCGAGGCGCTGGCCTCGGGCGCGGTGCCGATCGTCACGCCAGAGGTGGGCGCCGCGGAGATCGTCCGCCGCCTCGACGAGCGCCTGGTCATCGAGCGGGCCGACTTCGCCGAGGGGGCGGCTGAGCTCCTTACACGGCTCG
>CAZQET010000304.1:0-8733 GCA_964591825.1 uncultured Conexibacteraceae bacterium | reverse complement strand
ACGAATGGACCACCGAGCAGCTGCGCGAACACGCCCGCAAATCGGTCGAGGACACGGTCAAAGATCGCGATGAGGAGGTGCTCGATCGCCTCCTGAAGCGGCTCACCTACATCCAGGGCGACTACGCCGACTCGGCCACCTTCGAGAAGGTCGCGGCGGCGATTGACGGCACCGAGCATCGGGTCTTCTACCTGGAGATCCCGCCCTCGCTCTTCGCCACCGTGGTCGACGGCCTCGGCAAGGCCAGCCTCGCCGAGAACGCCCACGTCGTGATCGAGAAGCCCTTCGGCCACGACCTCGAGTCGGCCCAGGCGCTGAACGCCGAGCTCTGCAAGGTGCTGGAGGAGCGGCAGATCCTCCGCATCGACCATTACCTGGGCAAGGAGCCGGTGATGGACATCACCTACCTGCGCTTCGCCAACGCGGTGCTGGAGCCGGTCTGGAACAAGGAGCACGTCTCCCACGTGCAGCTGACGATCGCCGAGGACTTCGGCGTCGAGGACCGCGGCCGCTTCTACGACGCGGTCGGCGCGATGCGCGACGTGATCCAGAACCACGCCCTGCAGGTGCTCGCCCTGGTCGGGATGGGACCGCCGACCGGCAACCAGCCCGACTCGATCCGCGACAAGAAGCTCGAATTCTTCAAGGCGGTTCGCACCGCCGACCCGAAGCGCTACGTGCGCGGCCAGTACGAGGGCTTCCTCGAGGTCCCCGACGTGGCGCCGGACTCGACCACCGAGACCTTCGCCGCGGTCGAGCTGGCGGTCGACAACTGGCGCTGGAGCGGCGTCCCCTTCTTCATTCGCGCCGGCAAGTGCATGCCGGCCAAGTCAAGTGAGGTGAGCGTCGTCTTCAAGAAGCCGCCGCCGCTCGGGGTCGGCCCCGGCAAGCGGCCGGACCGCAACCGGATGACGGTGCGGATCGAGCCGACTCCCGGCGCCCGCCTCGGCCTCTTCGCCAAGCGGGCCGGCGAAGAGGCCTTCGAGCCGGCCAACCTGCAGGTCCTCTTCGAGAAGGTGCCGGGCGAGGACCCCGAGCCCTACGAGCGCCTGCTCGGCGACGCGCTCGCCGGCCGCCACCAGCTCTTCACCCGGCAGGACACGGTCGAGGAGACCTGGCGCATCGTGCAACCGCTGCTCGACGAGCCAGGGCCGGTCCACACTTATGAGCCCGGCACCTGGGGGCCGGCCGAGGCGGCGAAGCTGACCCGCGGCGTAACCCAGTGGCACGAACCATGGCTTCCCTGGTCCGACGACGCAATGCCTAGCGGCGTGCTAGGTTTTTGATCCCACGAATTA
The DNA here is from genome assembly GCA_964591825.1 of uncultured Conexibacteraceae bacterium. GTDB lineage: Bacteria > Actinomycetota > Thermoleophilia > Solirubrobacterales > 70-9 > VRUE01. The sequence goes on along the minus strand of CAZQET010000304.1, from coordinate 7,435 downwards.
GGGCAACCTAATTCAGCTCCTGGGCTAGGGGCACCGCCAAACCAGAGGACCACCCGCAGGAATGATCCCCACCTTTGTCATCGCGCTGCGCGAGGGCGTCGAGGCCTCGTTGATCGTCGGCATCATCGCCGCCTTTCTCGTCAAGGAGGGACGCAACGACGCGATGCGCCAGATGTGGGCTGGGGTGGCGATCGCGGTCGCCCTCTGCGTCGGCATCGCGGTGCTGCTCCGCGTGGTCGGCCAGCAGCTGCCGCAGCGCGAGCAGGAGGGGCTGGAGACGGTGATCGGGCTGATCGCGGTCTCCGCCGTCACCTACATGATCGTCTGGATGCGCCGCAACGCCCGCGGCATCAAGAAGGTCCTCGAAAGCAACGCCGCTGGCGCCCTGGCCAGCGGCTCGGCCATGGCCCTGGTCGGAATGGCATTCCTCGCCGTCCTGCGCGAGGGCTTCGAGACCTCGGTCTTCCTGCTCGCCGCCTTCCAGGACGCCAGCGACACGACCGCGGCCGGCGCCGGCGCGGCGATCGGCCTGCTCGCCGCGGTGGCGATCGGGCTCGGCATCTACCGCGGCGGCGTCCGCATCAACCTCACTCGCTTCTTCCGCGTCACCGGCCTGATCCTCGTCTTCGTCGCGGCCGGGCTGCTCGCCACCTCGCTGCACACAGCCCACGAGGCCGGCTGGTTCAACGACCTGCAGGGACAGGCGCTCGACCTCACCTGGCTCGTGCAGCCGGGGACGATCTCGGGATCGCTGCTGACCGGGATGCTCGGCCTGCAACCGACCCCGACCGTCGGCGAGGTCGCGATCTACCTCCTCTACGCCGTGCCGATGGTCCTCTACGTGCTCTGGCCCGACCGGCTGCGCCTGCGACGCTCGCCGGTGCGGCGGGCCCGCGGCACGGCTCCAGCCGAGAGCCCCGCTTGAGCAGCTCCCTCTCCTCGTGACCGAGCTGACGCGGCGCCGACTCCTGGCCTCGGCGGGCGCCGGCGCCGCCGGCATCGGACTGGGTGGGGCAGCCGGCTACCTGGTCGGCCACGAGTCGGCGAGCGCCAGCGACGAGGGCACCGGCAGCGTCCCCTTCTACGGCCCTCACCAGGCAGGCATCGACACCCCGGCCCAAGATCGGCTCCACTTCGCCGCCTTCGACCTGGTGCGCCCGAGCCGCTCGGCACTGCAGGAGCTGATGCAGGAATGGTCGGTGGCCGCGGCCGAAATGACCGCCGGCGAGATGATCGGCGACGCCAACGGCGTGCTGCCGGCCCCGCCCGACGACACCGGGGAGACGGTCGGGCTGCTGCCCTCGCGACTGACGGTCACCTTCGGCTTCGGCCCGAGCCTCTTCGAACGGCGCGAGCTCGGCCTCGCGAGCAAGCGGCCGGCGGCCCTGCGTGCAATCCCGCCGCTGCCCGGCGATGAGCTCGACGAGACCGAAAGCGGCGGCGACATCTGCGTGCAGGCCTGCTCGGACGACCCCCAGGTCGCCTTCCACGCGATCCGCAACCTCGCCCGCATCGGGCGGGGCCGAGTGGTGATGCGCTGGTCCCAGCTCGGCTTCGGCCGCACCGCCAGCACCAGCCGCAGCCAGGAGACGCCGCGCAACCTGATGGGCTTCAAGGACGGCACCGCCAACATCAAGGCCGAGGACACGGCGGCAATGGATCGCCACGTCTGGGTCGGAAACGAAGGCCCCGCCTGGATGCGCGGCGGGAGCTACGTGGTCACTCGACGCATCCGCATGTTGCTCGAGATCTGGGACCGCTCCTCGCTGGAAGACCAGGAGCAGACGATCGGCCGCGCCAAGTACAGCGGCGCCCCGCTCGGTGAGAGCAACGAGTTCGACCCGATCGACCTCAAGGCCGAAGAGGACGGCCAACCGCTGATCCCGGCCAACTCCCATGTGCGTCTCGCCTCGGCTTTCGTCAACTCCGGCGAGCGCATCCTGCGCCGTGGCTACTCATTTACCGATGGCGTCGACGAGAGTCTCGGCGAGCTCGAAGCCGGCCTCTTCTTCATCTGCTTCCAGAAGGACCCTGAGAATCAGTTCGTGGCGATCCAGCGTCGCCTCGGCTCCTCCGACGCCCTCGACGAGTACATCAAGCACGTCGGCAGCGCGATCTTCGCCGTTCCGCCCGGCGCCCGCCGCGGCGGCTACGTGGGCGAAAAGCTGCTCGGCTGAACGGGCCAAGAGGTATTCCGACTTCTTTGTCGGCTTTTGTTAGGGTGCCCTAACTTCATCCCCAAGAAACCGAGCAAGGAGCTCCGTGAAGATGAATCGCCTCGCCCCCCGCGTCCCCTTTGCCGCCTTCGCGCTCTGCGCCGTCGCGGTCCTCGCCGCCGGTTGCGGTTCGTCGGAAGAAGACGCGCCGACGGGGAGCGAAACGCTCGCCTTCGAACTGACCGACGCCGGCTGCGTGCCGAGCTCGACCAAGGTCGACGCCGGGCCGATCGTCTTCGAAGCGGAGAACACCGGGACGACCGCGGTCACCGAGATCGAGATCCTCGAAGGCAGCAAGATCCTCGGTGAGAAGGAGAACCTCGCCGACGGGCTCTCGGGCAGCTTCACCCTGACGCTCGATCCCGGCAAGTACACGATCTACTGCCCCGGAGGCGAAACCGAACGCGGCACCCTGACGGTGACCGGCAGGGGCGCCGGAGAGCCCGCCTCGGCCGCCGAAAAGGAAGCGGTCGCCCGGTACCGGCGTTATCTGGAGCGGAACACGGCGGAGCTGGTGCAGAAGACGGAGCCCTTCGTCGCCGCGGTCATCGCCGGCAATCTCACCGCGGCCAAGGCCCTCTACGCGCCGGCCCGGATTCCCTACGAGCGGATCGAGCCGGTGGCCGAGACCTTCGGCGATCTCGACCCGCGCATCGACGCGCGAGCCAACGACGTCTCGCCAAGCGAATTCGGCGGCTTCCACCGGATCGAGAAGGCGCTCTGGGCCGAAGGCACGACCGCCGGCATGAAGCCGGTTGCCGAACAGCTGCTCGCCGACGTGAAGGATCTGCAGCGCAAGGTGCGGAACGTCAAGCTCGAAGCCGCCCAGATCGCCAACGGCGCCAACGAGCTGCTCGGCGAGGTCTCGGCATCGAAGATCACCGGTGAGGAGGAGCGCTACTCGCACATCGACCTGGTCGACTTCGAGGCCAACGTCGAAGGGGCCGAGGCGGCCTTCGAAGCGGTCGAGCCGCTGCTCAGCGAAAGCGACCCGGGGCTGGCCAGCGAAATCGAAGCGAGCTTCGAAGACGTCTACGCGTCGTTGAAGCCCTACCGACGCGGCGACGGCTTCGTCTCCTACACCGAACTTACTCAGGCCGACACTCGCAAGCTGGCACAGGAAATTGACGCTCTGGCCGAGCTGCTTTCCCAAGTGCCGGCTCAGATTGTTTGACGAGTTTCGGCCGGAGAAACGTTCGTCCAAGAGCCTCCCCCATCCGCGTAAGCACATAGCCTGAGCGGCGATGAGCACCGAGATACAAAGCCGCGCCGATTTGCTGCTTCGGGAGCTTGGCTACTCGAGCTGGCGGGCGGGGCAGCGGGAGGCGGTGGAGGCGGCGTTGGCGGGGCGGGACTCGCTGATCGTGATGCCGACCGGCGGCGGCAAGAGCCTCTGCTACCAGCTGCCCGGGCTGGCGACGGAGGACCTGACGGTGGTGGTCAGTCCGCTGATCGCGCTGATGCAGGACCAGTGGCAGCGGCTGAGCGCGGCGGGCCACCCGGTGGCGATGGTCTCGTCGGCGATGAGACCGGAGGGAATTCGCGAGGCGCTGGGGCAGGTGCGATCGGGGACGGCCCGGATCGTCTACTGCTCGCCGGAGCGCTTCGCCTCGGAGATCTTCCTCGACGCGCTGTCGGCGCGGCGGGTCGACCTGATGGCCGTCGATGAGGCGCACTGCGTCTCGGAGTGGGGACACGACTTCCGGCCCGACTACCTGCGCCTCCCCGAGATCGCGCAGCGCCTCGGGCGGCCGACCGTGATGGCCTGCACAGCAACCGCGACCAAGGCGGTCGCCGCGGAGATCGTCACTCGCTTCGGCCTGCGCGAGCCGCTGCAGGTCCGCTCGGGCTTCGACCGCCCCAACCTCTCCTTCGACGTCGTCCGGCTCGAAGGCAAGGGCTCGGTGGCGCGGCGCCTGGCGCTGCTCGAGCACGGCCTCGCCGACCCGGGGAACCGCCCCGCGATCGTCTATTGCGGCACCCGCAAGGACACCGACGAGCTGGCGCGGACCCTGCGCGAATCGGGCCTGCGCGCGCTCGCCTACCACGCCGGCATGGAGGCCGAGGACCGCAGCGCAGCACAGCGCCGCTTCATGGAGGGCGACGCCGAAATCGTCGTCGCCACCAACGCCTTCGGCATGGGCGTCGACAAGGCCGACGTGCGCTCGGTCTGGCACGTGGCGATCCCGACCAGCCTCGAGGCCTACTACCAGGAGGCCGGGCGGGCCGGGCGCGACGGCCTGCCATCCCGGGCCGTGCTGCTGGCGATGAAGGCCGACCTCGGCCGGCTCGTGCGCTTCAACCAGCAGCGCGGCAACGACCCCGAGCTGGCGATCGCTCGCGAGCGGGGCTGGCGCGACTACCGCACGATCAAGTCATTCGTCTATGGCGAGCGCTGCCGCCGTCGCGCGGTCCTCGACCACTTCGGCGACCGCACGGCGGGCAGTCCCCTGGGACGTTGCTGCGACGTCTGCGATGCCCTGGGCTGGCTCCCGGACCCGGAGACGATCGTGGTGCGGAAGCCTGCTCGGACAAAGGCCGCCCCGGCCCCGCCGATCGACCTCTCCGACGCCGACGCGCCCCTCTTCGAGGAGCTGAAGGCCTGGCGCCTGCGCGCCGCCGCCGGCAAGCCCGCCTACACCGTCGCCCACAACAAGACGCTGATTGCGATCGCCGCCGCCCGCCCCCGCGATGAGGCGGGTCTGGGCGCGATCAACGGCGTTGGTCCCAGCTTCATCGCCAAGTACGCCGACGAGGTGCTGGCGATCATCGGCACCGGCGGCTGAGCGCCCGGCTGGCTCAAGCGGATCGATCGCCACGAGTGGGTGTTTACGCAACGGACGCCCTTTCGCCGGGGGCCGGGGCTCAACAACGCCTCCGATAACCGGCCTCCGGCGAGCAGGGGCGAGGCCGTCAGCGGTCGAATCAAGCTCGGATGACTGCGCGGACGCGACACCGAACCGCCGTGGCGGCTCTGCTCGCCGTGGCGCTCGCCTGCCTGGGAGTCGTGCCGGCGAGCGCCGGCATCCTCGCCCCCAAGGGCGGGAAGGTCTTCTTCGGGGTCAGCGACACCGGCGACTCGGCCGACTTCGGCCACTTCTCCAGCGCCCTGCACAAGCATCCGGCGCTGATCGAGAGCTTCCGCACCTGGGGCTCGGACTTCCCCGACTCGATCGAACGCTGGCAGGCGGCACGGGCGCGGCCGATACTGCACATCACCACCGCCGACCCCGGCGACGGGCACGAGCTGATCAGCCCGCGGTCGATCGCCCAGGGCTACGGCGACGAATACCTGGCGCGGCTCAACAAGCTCTTCTGGGCGAAGAGGATGCCCGCCTACATTCGTCCTCTCGGCGAGCCCAACCGCTGCCTCAACGTCTACGCCTCCTACGACTGCGCCGGCAAGCTGCGCGACGCCGCCCACAAGCCGCGCTGGTACCGGCTCGCCTTCCGCCGCATCTACATCCTGGTCCACGGCGGCGGCAGCCGTGCCAAGATCGACGAACGGCTGGCCGCAGCCGGGCTGCCACCGTTGCGGATCGACGTCGGGGGCCTGCCGCAGGCCCCGGTCGCCGTGCTCTGGAGCACCCTGCCCGCCGGCTCCCCAACCGTGCCGCAGAACCGACCGCGGCACTTCTATCCAGGCGACGAATACGTCGACTGGGTCGGCACCGACTTCTACGCCGACAACCAGGACTGGAAAGCCCTCACCGGCCTCTACCGTCGCTTCGCCGACAAGCCCTTCGCGATCCCCGAGTTCGGGGTCTCGACCGGCGACGATCCCGATTACATGCGCAGGCTCTTCGTCTGGGTGCGACGCCACCCGCGCTGCAAGATGCTCGTCTACTACCAGGACTTCGGCTCGGCCAGCTCCTACCGGATCCAGAACTACCCCGCCAGCCTCGCCGCCCTCAGCGACGCGATCCACCACCCGATCTTCCCGCCCTTTGCCCCGAACCCGCCGCAGGCCCCGCCGCCGCCGGGTGGCGTCGGGGCTTGACCTTCGGCGCGACGACCGCCGGCGCGATCCCGGCCTTGTAGCTGTAGGGCTGCAAGGCGGTGACGCTCGAGTAGCCGGTGAGGTAGATGCGGCGGCCGTCGGAGATCACCGGCGAGTAGGTGCCGCGGCCGTAGTGGAAGACGCGGCGACCGCTATGCATCATGAAGCCGTTGGTCGTGTTGTTGGTGAACTCGGCGACGTAGACGATTTCGCCGATCGCCGAGAGCGAGCCAACCACCTGGCCGCCGGCCGAGCGGCTCCAGCGCACGTGCCCGTCCTTGGCGTCGAGCGCGTAGACGTTGCCGTCGAAGGAGCCGATGTAGACGGTCGGCGGGCTGTGGCGGCTGCTGGCGACGGTCGGACCCGAGTAGGCGTAGCCGCCGGTCGAGTAGCTCCAGGCGAGGGTGCCATCCTTGATGTCGTAGCTGTAGACGCGGTCGTCGTTATTGCCGGCATAGACGCGACCGAAGGCGACCGCGGGGGTCGAATAGAACTCACCCGAGGTGCCGAAGCCCTGCCCGAGCGAGCCACTCTGCCAGACCAGCTTGCCGGTCTTCGCGTCGACGGCATTCATGTCGCCGCCGTAGTCGCCGACGTAGAGCCGGCCCCCGTAGTAGGCCGGCGCCGCCTTGACCGGCCCGCCGAGCTGGGTCGCCCAGCGCACGTTGCCGCTGATCGTGCTCAGCGCGTAGAGCTTGCCGTCTTCGCAGCCGAAGTAGACGGTGCGACCGACGACCACCGGCGAGGACTCGGCGCGGGCCGGAAGCGAGTGCTTCCAGACGATCTTGCCGGTCTTGGCGTCGAGCTTGACGATGTGGCCGGGGACGAGGTTGACGATGTAGAGGCGGTGGCGGGAGTAAGCGGGCGAAGAGGCGTTGAGGCGGCCGATGCTGCGTTCCCAGATCACCTTGCCGGTGTCGGCGTCGATCGCGTAGGCGGTGCCGTTGTTGTTGACGAGGTAGAGCCTCCCGCCGACGTAGATCGGCGGGAACTCGAGCAGCGGCCGCTCGGTGAAGCGCCAGAGCTTGCGGAAGGGCGGCTTGACGTTCTTTGCCGGCAGGTAGCGGGTGCGGGCCGGGTTGAGCCCGAAGAGCGGCCAGTTGACCGTTCTCGCCTCGGGCTTCGGCGGCTTCTGCGGCTTGAAGGTGGCGTTGGGGTTGTGGACGTCGGCGGGGCGCTTGAGCAGCTCGTAGGCAAGGATCCCGGCTCCCGCAAGGAT
>CAZQET010000303.1:0-3861 GCA_964591825.1 uncultured Conexibacteraceae bacterium | reverse complement strand
CGGCCCAACGTGCGCCGCTGGATGCGCCGGCTCGATCACTCGATGATCTTCTTCCTCATCGCCGGCACCTACACGCCCTTCGCCCTGCTCGTCCTCAGTGGGCCGCTCGCCGACGCGATCCTCGTCGTCGTCTGGATCGGCGCGTTCGCCGGGGCGATCGTCGAGATGGTCTGGATCGAACACCCCAAGTGGGTGGCGGCGCTGATCTACATGGCGCTCGGCTGGGTCGCCGCCGTCGCCTTTCCGGAGCTATGGAACGACATGGGGGTGACCGGCACGCTGCTGGTCGCCGCCGGCGGCCTTCTGTACACGGCCGGCGCCGTCGTCTACGCCACCCAGCGCCCCGACCCCAACCCGCGCGTCTTCGGCTACCACGAGATCTTCCACCTCTTCGTCATCCTCGCTGCGGCAGCTCACTTCGCGGCGGTCGCGTTCTTCGCCCTGCCAGCGAGCTGACCCCACCGCTTCCGGTGCGACTTTTGGACCCGGGAGGTACATAAGTCGCACCGGAACGGTCAGGCTGCGAGGGCCAGCTGCGCCTCGCGCTCGATCTCGGCCTCGGAGATGAGCTCGGCGAGGATGTCCTCGAGTTGGGCAGCTTGCTCGGGACGGAGCTCTAGGCGACCCTCAACGAGCTGCTCCTTGGCGCGACCGATCGGCAGCTCGGCCTCGATCACGCGGCCGCCCATCGCGCCGAGGACTTTGCGCAGCTCGGCCTGGGCCCAGACGGCGCCGAACATGCCGGTCGAGGCGCCGATCGCCGCCGCCGGCTTGCCGTTGAGGGCGCTCTGGCCGGCGGGGCGGGAGACCCAGTCCAGGGCGTTCTTGAGCTGGCCCGGGATCGAGTGGTTGTACTCCGGCGTGGCGATCAGCACCGCGTCGGCCTCGCGGACCGCCGCGCGCAGCTCCTCGACCACGGCCGGCGTCCCCTCCAGTTCGAGGTCCTCGTCATAGGGCGGGATCTCAGCGAGCCGCTCGAGCTCGATCAGCTCGGCGCCACCGGGAAGCCGCTCGGCGGCCGCCCGCAGCAGGGCGCCGTTGAGGGAGCCCCGCCGCAGGCTGCCGGAGATGCCGAGCACGCGCATCGCTACTCGCCCTCCTCGACCAGCTCGAGCTCGACGGCGATCTCGACCGCGTAGTCGAGCACCTCGCCGCCGCTGGGCAGCTCGGCCTGCCAGTCGAGGCCGAAGTCGCGCCGGTCGACCTTCGTCGCGATCGAGAGCCCGACCCGGGCGTTGCCGGCCAGGTCGGCTCCGAGCCGGCCGAGCTTGCCCTGCGCCTCGACCGCGCGCTTCTCACCGCGAATCTCCAGCTCGCCGCGCAGGGCTGCACCGCCGTCCTCGGCGACGTCCAGCTCGGTGGAGCGGAAGCGAAGCTGCGGGTGGCGCTCGGCGTCGAAGAACTCGGGGGAGAGTAGGTGGCCCTTGAGCTGCTCGTCCTCGATCTCGATGCTCGAGACGTCGACGGCGCCCTCGAGCGTCGCCGGCCCGCCACCGCTGAGCCGCGCCTCGTAGGAGGCGAAGCCGCTGCGGAAGGTGGCAACTCCGTTGTGGGTGATGGCGAAGGTGACAGAGGAGTGGACGGGGTCCACCGCGTAGGTGCCTGCCGGAATCTGCTGGGTGACGGTTTGTGCGCTCATCGCTCTTCCTTCCCGAAGTGTCGTTGCCAAATCAATGGTTGACTTAGAAACAATCTTAGCAGAAATACTTAGCTACTCAACTATTGTCAAGACAACGTTCATTTGAGAGAATGGATGCGTGACCCCGCAGGCGACAACGACCGCAGCCACGACGCTGCCGCGCAACGCGCACGGCGAAGCGTGGGGGGCCCTCGCCCGCACCCACGCGGCGATCACGGGGCGCCTCCAGGAGGCGCTCGCCGCCGCCGAGTTCCCGCCACTTCCCTGGTACGAGGTGCTGGCCACCGTCGCCGACGCCCCCGAGCAGCGGATGAAGATGGGGGATCTGGCCGAGGCGCTGGTGATCACCCGTGGCGGCCTGACCAAGCTCGTCGACCGCCTGGTCAAGGCCGGTCTGCTGGAACGGACCTTCTGCGAGACCGACCGCCGGGTCAGCTACGCGACGCTCTGCCCGGCGGGCGCCGAGTTGCTCGAGGAAATGCGCCCGGTCGTGATCGCCGAGCTGAAGGTGAGCTTCGCCTCGAAGCTCAGCGCCGCCGAGGCGGACGCCCTGCGCGAGACGCTCGAGCGCGTCCGCGTCTCAGCCTGCGGCGGCGAGTGAGACCGGCAGCGCGGGCGGTCACCTCTTCCGCTTCGGCCCCAGCGTCAGCTTGACCGTGCCGTTCGCGGGCTCCGCGCCCGCCGAGGGGGCCGAGGACTTGACGACGAGCGACGGCCGTGGCGCGCCCTTGCGAGCGCGAGGCTTGTGCACCGTGCCGAGCTTGCAACCGGCCGCCTTCAGCAACGCCTTCGCCCTTGCCAGCGTCTTCCCCGTCAGCCTGGGCACGACGCAGGCGGAAGGCGGGGGTGGGGGCGGAGGAGGCGGGTCGCCATGAATCCGCGTGTAGGAGATTGGCGGCGAGCAGGCCGAGGTGTTGCCGGCGGCGTCAGTTGCCGTCGCCGAGAAGCTGGCGGTGGAGTTCTCGGCAACTTCGACGGTGATGCCGGGCGAGCCGAGCTCGGCAGCGCTTCCGCTGGCGACGGGCGCGCTGGCGCAGTCCGTGCCCGCGTAGACCCTCACCGTCGACCCCGCCTCGGCGGCGCCGAGGATCCGCGGAGTGCCGCTGAGGCCGCCGAGGGGTGGATCGGTGGCGGTCAGCTGGGGTGGGGCCGGAGGTACGAGGTCGGTGTCCTCGGTGTAGGAGATCGGCGCCGAGCAGGCGGAGGAGAGCGGCACCAGGTCGGTCGCGCGGGCGGAGAATTCGGTGACGCTTCCGTCGGCCACCTTGACCGCGATGCCCGCGCCCGCGAGCTGGGCGGCGGTGCCGGTGGCGATGGGGGAGCCGGAGCAGCTCGCGTTGGCGTAGACGGCGACGCTGGTTCCCGTCTGAGCCGAGCCCTTCAGTCGTGGCTGGTTGTTTTTCGACGGCGAGGACGGGTTGGTGGCGGTCAGGCTTGGGGCGGGCGGCCCAACCGGGTCGAAGAGGTCAGTTGCCGCGCCGGCGTCCAGTCGGCCGCCGGAGGTTGTTTTCCCGGACAGTGAGGAGACGTGGTCGACGCTGCTGAGCAGACCCTGTCGCACTTCAGTCACGCTCGCCTCCGGTTTGAGCGAGAACAGCAGCGCGGCGGCGCCGGTTACCTGCGGAGCCGCCATCGACGTCCCTTCCGCGAAGCGGTACCCGTCCGCCTCGCCCAGCTTCGCGATGCAGTGCAGGTCGATTTCTTCGATCCAGGCGCCGCTGCTGGGGCCAGGGCTTGCGCCGGCCGTGAAGGAGACACGCACCGAGACTTCGCCGCCCCCGCTCAGTTCGTTGAGGAGTTTGTGGACCGTGCGGCCGGGTCTGGCGTCGCCGATGCCTTCGCCTTCGCCATCGATCACGATTTCCAGCGTGGCGTTGCCCCCGGAGGCCGGCATGACCGTTTCGACGGCGCAGCTTTGGTAGCCGGGCGCGAGCATGACCGGAACAGACGTCGAAGCCCTGGTCGAGCGGGGGACCGGCGTGGCGCCCGGCGAATCGCTGATTCCGTACGAGGCAAGTGGCGCCTCGTTCGTGCGGGCGAAGCCTCCGTCGGGTCCGCTGTCAACCCATTTCAAGGCGAAGTCGTCGACCTGGAAGTCGTCCTTGACGATGTAGCGATAGGGCGCGGCGCTGAGGATCTCGGTACCCGGCGCGCCGAGATCGACGGTGTTCGCACCCCAGTTGGAGAATTCAGCCAGATGGTCGGCCTGGTCGGTCGCGGCA
>CAZQET010000302.1:0-2140 GCA_964591825.1 uncultured Conexibacteraceae bacterium | reverse complement strand
GTGATGTTCGCCGCCGTGGTGACGGCCAGCATCGTCATCCGCCTCGGCCTGATCGAGGCCCTGCTGCGCTTCTACTACAGGGAGGACGAGGACCCCGACCGGATCGTCGCCAGCTCCTTCGCCGCGCTCTTCTGGCTCGCCACGCTCGCGGCCCTGATCGCGCTGCCCTTCGCCAAGCCGATCTCTGAAGCGCTGCTCGACAAGCCCCCGCCCGACCTCGCCCGGATCGCACCCGACCTCGCCCGAATCTCGATCGGCGGCCTCTGGGTTCTGACGATGAGCGAGTACCTGCTGACCCTGTTCCGCCTCGAGGAGCGCGCCCGCGCCTTCTTCGTGACCACGATGATCAGCGTCGTCCTCGCGATCGGCCTCACCGTCGTCTTGGTGGTTGGCGCCGAAGATGGGGCGCGGGGGCTGTTGATCGGCAGCTACGGCAGCGGCGCGCTCGTCGTCGCTGCGCTGATCGTCGTCCATCGGCGACGGCTCTCGCTGCGCTTCGAAACGCCCTTGCTGCGCCGCCTGATGCGTTTCGGCCTGCCGACGATGCCGGCCGAGCTTTCGCTCTACGCGCTCAACTTCGTCGACCGCCTGATCATCGTCCGCGTCGCCGGCCTGCCCGCCGCAGGCCTCTACTCGCTCGCCGTCAAGTTCGCCCAGGGGGTAACGGTCCTCGCCCGCGGATTCCAGCTCGCCTGGCCGCCGCTCGCCTACTCGATCCGCGACGACCGGGAAGCGCGCCGGGTATACGCAGCTGTCGTCACCTGGTTCGTCGCCGGAATGGCGTTCGTCGTCGCCGGCATGTGGCTGCTCTCGCGCTGGATCGTCCGCGCTCTCGCCACAGCCGAATTCTTCGGCTCCTACAAGGCGATCGGCCTGCTCGCCACCGGCGCCGCTCTCTACGCCCTCTACCTGGTCCTCGTCGTGATCCTCGGCAGGACCGGCCGCACCGAGCTCAACTTCCCCGCGACCGCCGCCGCCCTCGCCGCCAACATCGTGCTCAACCTCCTGCTCGTTCCGCCCCTCGGCATCGTCGGCGCCGGCATCGCCCTGGTCGCCTCCTACCTCGTCGTGCTGGCGCTGATGTACGGCTTCACCCAGCGGCTCTTCCCGGTCCCCTACGAATGGGCTCGCCTCGCGCGCGCCGTCCTCACTGCCTCTGCCATCGTTGGCCTCGCCGAGCTGCTGGTGCCGACCTCCGGCTTCGCCGGCCTCGTTCTCCGCGTCGCGCTCTGGCTCGCCTACCCACTGGCGCTCCTGGCAACCGGCTTCTTCTCGGCGAGCGAACGCGCCTGGCTGGCGGACCTCCGTCACCCCGGTGTCCTGGCGAGCCAGCTGCGCAGCCTGCGCCCAGCAGCCGCTGCGGAAGGCGGCATTCCGGAGGCAATGGAGGCGGAGCTAGTCGACGAGGACGCTCGCCTTTGAGGCGCGGTCGGCGATGCTCGTTCCGCGCCGAGGGAAGAGCGCCTGCCGGGCGTGAGCCCAGTAAATGCGGGCGGGTTGGTTGGGCAGCACGGTCGCTGTCAGGGCCCGCACCGCGTATGACCAGGCGGTGAGGACCCGCACCGCCAGTGCCGCACCGCGGCCGTGGTGCACGCGCATGTAGAGGTCGCGGTTGCGATGGAATTCGACGATGCGGGGAAGGCCGGCGGCGAGGTCGGTGGAGAGCTGGTCGTGGTGGACGGCCTCCGCGGCGGGGACGAAGAGGCTGTGCCAGCCGGCGTCGGCCAGGCGCTTGGCGAAGTCGCACTCGTCGTAGTAGACGAAGAAGCGGGGGTCCATGTAGTCGACCTCGGCGGCGGCCTCGCGGCGGACCATCAGGGCGCTCGACTGGCCCCAGTCGACCCGCCGCGTCTCGGCGCCCCTGCTCTGCACCGTCAGCCGGCGGTGCAGGAAGAGCGCGCCGGCGAGGGCGGTGCCGACACCGGGAAAGCGCCAGGCGCAGGGGACCGGCCGGCCGGCGGAGTCGAGCAGCTGGGCGGTGGCCGCTGCCGCTCGCTGATCCGCCTCGAGGGCGGCGAGCAGCGCCGCGACGGCGCCCGGCCGCAGCTCGGAGTCCTCGTTTAGCAGCAGGCAGTAGCGGCCCTTAGCCTCGCGCATCAGGGTCGAGTCGTTCTCGGCCTTGCCGGTGCGCCGCTCCAAC
>CAZQET010000301.1:0-2830 GCA_964591825.1 uncultured Conexibacteraceae bacterium | reverse complement strand
GCGGCGTCGAGATTCAGGCCGGGGATTTCGGACTGCGGACCGAAGCGATCGCGGAGGTAGTGACGCTGCAGCGGGTAGCCGATCGCGAATATCAGCAGGATCAGCGCGGCGAACCCGGCTAGAGCGAGGGACCAGTGGTTTCGGCCCGCGGGTCCTGCCGGACGGAGCCGCTCGCCCCACGGCGCGCCACGGCCTAGCCAGATGATGGCCGCCGGCAGAGCGACGACCAGAATGGCCAGGGCCACTCCGAAAACGCGAGCAGGGTCGCGCAGGGCGGCGTCGGAGCGATTGGTGATCACGAGGACGGCAAGCAGCAAGCCCAGGAGGGTCCAGTAGCGCCAGCTATCCAGGCGCCTGATGGCCAGCGGCAGCAGCGTCAGGCCGAGGAGCAGAGGCGGGATGGCGTAGCGGATGTTGATCGAGAAGCCGACGGGAGCGCCGTCGGCGCCGGCGGCACTGAGGGGGGTGAAGACGTAGGCGAGCAGGCCGAAGAGGGCGACGGCGCCGATCCAGCGCAGAACGGGCTCGCGGCCGCGGAGGAGCGTGAGCAGGCCACCGGCAATCGCGGCGGCGAGGACGATCGGCCAGAGGGAGCCGAAGGCCTGGTGCAGGCCAGGCTCGAAGTATTCGCGCCAGACGCCGGTGTCGGTCGCGTAGTGGGCGATGTTGAAGTTGGGACGGCCTTCCTGCAGGCGTTCGGGGTGCGGCAGCGATATCGGGCCGATGCTCGTCGCCTGGGGCAGCGGGTTGCCGGCGACGATCAGGTTGCGCAGGTACCAGTAGCCGCCGCCGAGCAGCGCCGGGACGAACCACCAGCCGAACGTGGCCCAGCGGCGGCCCGTGGGTGCCAATGCCACCACAGCAACGGTCAGGGCGGCAGCCATTGCGACTGCGGTTGACTTCGTCCCGACCGCAAGACCAGCTGCGAGGCCGGCTGCCGCCAGTGGCCAGAACCAAGCCTCCCGGCCGGCGGGTCCTGTCACCGCAGGGGACCCCCCACCCCCTGCGGTCGCTAAAGCGTCCTCGGGGGCGGGCCCCCCTACGGCACCACCCGCCGGAGGGACCGCATTGTCTGGCCGTAAGAGGAGGTCGCGACGGGTCCAGGCGGTAACGAGAATCGCAGCGGCGGCCAGGAGCAGGGCTGCTGCGACGAGGTCGTTCTTGGCGGCGCCGGGCTCACGGACGACCAGCGTGTGGCACTCGAGGAGGATGGCTGCTGCTACGACCGTCAGATGACCGCGGCCATACGGCCTGCCGATGCACCAAGCTGCGAGAAACGCGAGGCCCAAGAAGCTGAAGTTCAGAAACAGCGACAGCGTGTCGCGCTGCGTGAGCAGGATCCCCGTCGCGTGGAGCAGCTCCGCGTTCTGCGGATAGAACCAGTTCGTGAAGACGGTCTCCACGTAGTGCAGCCCCGTCGTCGAATGGCTTTTCGCCATGTCCACGGCGAACGGCATGTGGTACCAGAGCGAATCGAAGTTGAAGATCCCCCGATCCAACGCGTCCTTCGTCGTCAGCCCCCAGTGCGCTACGACCAATCCGACCACGCCAATAGTGATCAGCCATGACCAAACGCTCCTTCCGGCGGGTGGCGCGGTAGGGGGTACCAGCCCCGAGGACGCTTTAGCGACCGCAGGGGCTGGTGGGTCCCCTGCCGCGACAGGACCCGCCGGCAGGAGCGCCGCAGTCAGGGCCCCGATCGCCACCGACGTGACGATGTAGATCCACTGATAGAAGATCCCGAAGGTCCCGAGCAGCTCGCCGATCCAAATCAGAAGGGCTACGGCAACGACGACCTCGACAAGTCGAGCGGGGGCGCCCGTCCAGTCGGAGAGCAGTCTGCGCCGAAGCCGGTATGCCGTAAACGCGATCGAGCCGCCGACGAGGACCAGGGCCAGCGCGCTGAGGATGTACGAGCCGAGGCTGACCACGGGCTCAGCCGGAGAACGAGACTAGAGGCCGCGAACGACGAGAGGCTTCTCTTCGGGCGCGACCATGCCCTGCGCACGCGCCTTGGCATCGAGGACGATCGGGTCTTCGGCGTGCTGGACGCGCCAGTGCAGGCGGGTGTTTTCGCGCTGCGCTTCGTGCAGCTTGACGCGGGCGGCGGTGGTCGCCGTGTAGGTCTTGACGAAGTCGATCACCGGGTTGAGATAGGAGTAGAGGACGGCGGCCAGCACCAGCGTCAGGGCAACCCTCCCCACGCGGTCCCAGTGGATGCGGCTGGCGCCGCGGCGGGCCGCCGGCCTGCGACGCGCGGCGGGGCGGCGCTTGGCCGTGGCCGAGGGCTTCCCCGCCTGGGCACGTGCTGCCATGACCGCTCCTACGCGATCGGGCGCCGCATTCCTTCACTAACTCGACCGTTGACGGAATGCCTGCAGGCCTGGGAATTTCGCCGCCCCGCCCAATTCCTCCTCGATCCTCAGCAGCCGGTTGTACTTGGCGACCCGATCCGAGCGCGAGGGGGCGCCGGTCTTGATCTGGCCGGCGCCGGTGGCGACGGCGAGGTCGGCGATCGTCGTGTCCTCGGTCTCACCCGAGCGGTGGGAGATGACCGCCGTATAGCCGGCCTCGGCGGCGATCCGGATTGCCTCCAGGGTCTCGCTCAGGGTGCCGATCTGATTGACCTTGACCAGGATCGAGTTGCCGACGCCGAGCTCGATGCCACGGCGCAGGCGCTCGGGGTTGGTGACGAAGAGGTCGTCGCCGACCAGCTGGACCCGCTCTCCCAGCTTCTCGGTGAGGAGCTTCCAGCCGTCCCAGTCCTCCTCGTCCATGCCGTCCTCGATCGAGAGGATGGGGTAGCGCGAGCAGGCATCCTCCCAGTAGG
>CAZQET010000300.1:0-4184 GCA_964591825.1 uncultured Conexibacteraceae bacterium | reverse complement strand
GGGAAGCGCAGGTCGTAGCAGATGCTGAGGCCGAGCACGACCTCGCCGACCTCGCCGGTAACGATCTCCTCGCCGGCCTCCTCGTGGGCGGACTCGCGGTAGGTCACCCCTCCGGCCTCGACGTCGAACATGTGGATCTTGCGGTAGACAGAGATGTCCTCGCCACCGGGCCCGATCAGGACCGAGGTGTTGAACGACTTCTCGCCTGGCCCCTGCTCGGCGATGCTGCCGGCCAACAGGTGGATCCCCAGCTCCCGCGCCCAGCCTCGAGCAGCGCCCAGCGTCGGCCCGCCGAGCGACTCGGCGCCGGCCACCAGCTCATCTCCTCCAGTCAGCAGGTTCCACTTCTCAGGGAGCGCGACGAGCTCCGCGCCGTCGGCGGCGGCGGCGCGCACGAGGCGCTCGGCCGACTCCAGGTTCCGTGCCTTCTCGCCGGTTGAGTTGAGCTGTACAGCGGCTACCCGCAAGCGGGCACCTCCAGGTTGGTTGACTGACCAGTCAATCGGTTCTGGCCAGTATAGGCGGGCGTAACCTTCACCGGGAGGTGAGCGAATTCTCAAAGGACGACGCCGAGCGCAAGCAGGTGACGGTCCTGTTCGCCGACGTGAGCGGCTCGATGGACCTCGCCGAGGGTCAGGACCCGGAGGAGTGGCGCAAGATCATGCAGCGCTTCTTCGCGCTGCTGGCGACGGCGGTCGAGCGCTTCGAGGGCACCGTCGACAAGTTCACCGGTGACGGCATCATGGCCGTCTTCGGCGCCCCGGTCGCCCACGAGGACCACGCCCAACGGGCCTGCTACGCCGCCCTACAGATGCTCGACGGCGTTGCCGACTACGCGGCCGAGCTGCGCCGTGGACCGGGGCTCAACTTCTCGATCCGGATCGGGATCAACTCCGGCGAGGTCGTCGCCGGAGCGATCGGCGCCGGCGAAGAGGTCTCCTACACGGCAATCGGGCACACCGTGGGCCTCGCTCAGCGGATGGAGGGGCTAGCCGAGCCGGGCAAGGCCTACCTGACCGAGAGCGCCGCCGCGCTCGCCACCGGCTTCCTCGAGCTGAAGGACCTCGGGAAGTTCGAGATCAAGGGCGCCAGCCGCCCAGTAGGCGTCTCCGAGCTGGTCGGCGTCGGCTCGGCCCGTTCACGCCTCGATCTCTCACGGCGGCGCGGCTTCTCCCGCTTCATCGGCCGGGACGAAGAGATGGCCGCGCTTGCCGTCGCCCTCGAGCGGGCCGCAGCCGGTGAGGGCGCTGTGGTCGGAATCAGCGCGGAGGCGGGAGTCGGCAAGAGCCGTCTCACCCACGAGTTCTGCGAGCGCTGCCGCGCGAACGGAATGGAGGTCTTCGAAGCGCAGGCGCAGCCGCACGGCAAATCGATTCCATTCATGCCAGTGCTGCAGATGCTGCGCGCCTACTTCGGCATCGCCGATGGGGAACCGGAGCGGCTCACCCGCGAGAAGATCGCCGGGCGGGCGCTGCTGCTCGATCCAGACCTGGCCGAGGAACTGCCGCTGATCTTCGATTTCCTCGGCGTTCCCGACCCCGACCGTCCCCTCGGACAGATGAGCCCGGAGGCGCGGGCGCGGGCGCTGGGCGCGGTCGTCTGCCGTCTGATCAACACCCCTAGTCGGCGCCACACCGTCGTGCTCGTCGTCGAGGACCTGCACTGGATGGACGAGGGCAGCGACACGATGCTGGACGAGATGATCAACTCGATTGCCGGTACCCGGACGCTCGCCGTCCTCAATTTTCGGCCCGAGTACTCGCTCGAGTGGGAGGATTCGCCGCTCTACCGCCGTCTCTCGCTCGAGCCGCTCGAGCAGGCCGACACCGCCGAGCTGGTGCGCGACATCGCCGGCGACGATCCTTCGCTGGACGGGCTCGATGGGCCGATCCACGAGCGCAGCGCGGGCAACCCGTTCTTTATTGAGGAGATCGTCCGCCAGCTGGTCGAGACCGGTTATTTCGAGGGCGAGCGCGGCGCTTACCGCCTCGTGCGTCCGGTTGAGGAGGCCGGGGTCCCGGCAACGGTGCAGGCTGTGCTCTCCGCCCGCATCGATCGCCTCGAGCCGGCCGCCAAGCAGCTGCTGCAGGTCGCCTCGGTGGTCGGCAAGGATGTCGGCGGGCGAGCCCTGGGCCTGACCGCTGGCCTGCCGGAGGAGGAGCTGAGTCCCGCCCTCGGCGCGCTGATCGACGGCGGCTTCCTCTTCGAGGCCGAGCTCTATCCCGAACGGCTGCTGGCCTTTCGCCACCCGCTGACGCGGGAGGTCGCCTACGGGACCCAGCTGGCCGAGCGCCGCTCGGCTACCCACGCCGCGGCGGCACGGGCGCTGATCGAGCTCGAACCCGACCGCCTCGACGAGCTCGCCGGCCTCGTCGCCCACCACATGGAGGCCGGCGGCGAAACGCTGGAAGCGGCACGCTGGTCAGCTCGGGCAGCGCACTGGGCTGGGCACACCCGCCCGCAGGACGCGATGCGCCTGTGGCGGCAAGTAACCGAGCTGGCCGACGGCTTGGAGGAGAGCAAGGAGTCGGCCGCCCTCGCGGTCTCCTCGCGGCTGCTGCAACTCGAATATGCCTGGAGGCTCGGCATGGATCGTGAGGAAGCGGATGCTCTCGCCGCCGAGGCGACCGAGATCGCCGAGCGGATCGGCGATGTGCACTCGCTCGCCCTGCTCAAGCTGCTGACCAAGGCCACGCCCGGCAGGACTGAGCACTCAGGCGAATGGATCGCCGCCGCCGCGGAAGCGATCCAGCTGGCGGACGATGCTGGCGATCCGTCACTGCGAATCGCGGTGCGCAGCGGCAGCGCCTACGCCTTTATGTGCGCCGGCGATCTCGGCGGCCTGGAAAGGACTGCCGACGAGCTGCTCGAGCTGACCGGCGGAGACCCGAGCCTCGGCGCCGGCATCGTCGTCGACTGTCCGATCGCCTGGGGCCTGATGGCGAAGGCCGTCGCGCTGCGCGAGCGTGACAGGCCCGACGAAGCCGAGGAACTGTTGGACGAGGCGCTCCAACTCACCGGCGAGCACGACGACCCTGAGACTGAAGGTTGGGTGCGGGGGTCGAAGAGCCTGCTGCTCGCGGACCGGGGTCAGACGGAAGCGGCCCTGGCCCTGGCGCGGCGCAACCGCGAGTCGATCGAACGGATCGGCGATGTCTTCTCGCTCAGCACCGCGCTCACCTCGATGAGCTACGTGCAGATCTCGGCTGGAGAATGCGACGAGGCCTTGGAGACGGTTCAGCTGGCGGACCGTCTCTACCGGGAAGCGATGGGGTCGGGTGGCGAGACCGAGGCGTGGCGCTCGACCTTGCGCGCGCGAGCGCTGCTCGGGCTGGGCCGCAACGCCGAGGCGCTCGAGGAGGCGGAGTGGGCGACGAGCACCGCCGAGCGTCGCGGAATGGGCTGGCAGATCCCCACTGCCCTCCACACTCTCGCCCAGGCCCGAGCGGCCACGGGCATCGGGAGCGTCGAGGAGGCGCTTGACCGTGGCGCCGCCGCGGCCCGAGATCGCGGGCACCTGATGACCCTCGCGCGGATCGAAGCCGATCGCGAGGTCCTGCTGGCGGCGTCGCGCTAGCCGCGGTCGGCGCGGTGGCGCTCGAGCTCGGCGACCAGCAGCTTGGTGTGGAGGGCGGCAATCAGGTCCTTCAGGGGCTCGGCACCGGCTTCGAGCATTTCCACCACGCGCTCGGCTGAGACCTCCTCGGCGAGACGGTCCATGACCATGCCGACCTCCTCGCGGACCAGCTCTTCGAGGGCTTTCTTGTAGCGCAGGGTGTCGTAGACGGTGAAGCCGATCTGCTCGTCGTAGCCGCCGGCACGGAAGCGGCCGATCGCCTCGATGATCTTGATGTCGGAGGGCGAGTAGCCGCGGCTATTGGGGCTGAGGATGCCCAGCTCCTCGAGACGGTCGAGCACCTCCTTGGGGACGCCGTAGCTCTCGCGTACCTCGGCGGCGCTGGTGCGGGTGCGCTCGCCGGCCAGGGCGCGGTCGAGGATGCGGTCCTCCAGCTCGACCAGGGCGCGGGCCCGCTCCGGGTCCTCGTCGAGCACCGACTTGATCGCCTTCAGCGGCATGAAGCGCTCCTCCTGGAGCTGCTTGATCAGCTTGATCCGGTCGACGAACTCGGGCGGGTAGTAGGCCATGTTGCGGCTCGTCTTCACCGGCTCGGGCAGCAGCCCCT
>CAZQET010000299.1:0-6989 GCA_964591825.1 uncultured Conexibacteraceae bacterium | reverse complement strand
GTGCTCTTCGACGTGCTGAAGCATCCCCGAGGTGGAGAGCATGTGCACGCCCTCGGGCTCGACATCGCCGGCCGCCACGTACTCCATCGCCTGCGTGGCGCAGCCGCACTCGGGGTGGATCAGGAACTCGGCCTCGGGGTGCTCGGCGCGGGTCTGGGCGATGTCGCCGGGGCGGATGCCGGCGTGGACGTGACACTCGCCGTCCCAGATGTGGAAGCGGGCGCGCCGCTCGGGATCCCCGTGGAGCCCGGTCTCGCGCTCGACGAAGGCTCCCAGCCACATGTCGGGGCCAAAGAGGATCTCCGTCTCGGGCCCATGCTCGGCCCAGATGTGCTCGACCACCTTGACCGCGTTGGAGGAGGTGCAGCAGTAGTCGGTCTCGGCCTTGACCTCGGCCGAGGTGTTCACGTACATGACCACGAGCGCCCCGGGGTGTGAGGCCTTCCAGGCGCACAGCTGGTCGGCGTCGATCGAGTCGGCGAGCGAGCAGCCGGCGTCGAGGTCGGGGATCAGCACGGTCTTCTCCGGCGAGAGGATCGAGGCGGTCTCGGCCATGAAGTGGACGCCACAGAAGGCGATCGCGTCAGCGTCGGTGGCTGCGGCCTCGCGAGACAGCCCGAGCGAGTCGCCCATGTGGTCGGCGACGTCCTGGACCTCGGGCAGCTGATAGTTGTGGGCGAGGATCACCGCGTTGCGCTCGGCGGCGAGCGCGCGGACCTCATCGCTCAGGGCAGCTATCTCTTCGGGCGAGAGAGCGTCCGGTGAAGTGGGTTGGATCGTCGGGAGCTCTTGCATGAGCCCTTCCTTTCCTGATGTTCGCTGGCCCGGCAGAGCGCCTCTAACCAGTCGAATGAACGTGACTTCAAGTCTAACCTCTCGGCATGCCGGAGCTTCCCGAGGTCGAGATCACCGCGCGACGACTGGACACGGCGCTCCGTGGCGCTCGCGTCGAATCGATCCTGGCTCCGGGCATGAACGTGATGAAGACCTTCGAGCCGCCACTGGACTCGCTGGCCGATCGTGAGCTGACCGGAGTCCGCCGGGTCGGCAAGATGCCGGTGGTCGAGTTCGGCGCCCTGGCGCTGCTGATCCACCTGATGTCGGCGGGGCGGCTGCGCGTATTCGACAAACGCGCCTCGCTCAAAGACCGGGCCTCGCGGGTGTTGATCCGACTCGAGGGCGAGCGCGAGCTGCGGCTGCGGGAGTTCGGCACCAAGCAGCGGGCCTGGGCGAAGCTCCTCCGCGCAGACGCCGTCGCCGCAGACGAGTCGGTGGCGCGGCTTGGTCCGGAAGCCTGGCCGCCGCCCCCGCTCGCAGACTTCGCCCGGCTGATCGACCAGCCACGTCACCTTCACCCCCTCCTCCGCCACCAGGGCGACATATCCGGCATCGGCCGCTCCTGGGTGGACGAGATCCTCTGGGAGGCGAAGCTCTCCCCCTTCAGGAAGGGCTCGGAGCTGAGCGAGGACGAGATCGAGCAGCTGCACGCCGCGCTGCATGTCCTCGGCGACGCGATCGATCATTACGAGGAGACGATCCCCGAGCAGCTGCCGGACAAAGTCCCGATGCCGCTGAAGGTGCACAAGCGCGAGGGCGAGCCCTGCCCGCGCTGCGGGACGACGATCGAGGCCGTGTACTTCTCGGAGCACCAGACCAACTACTGCCCGAAGGAGCAAACCGGCGGTCGCGTGCTCAAGGACCGCCGGCTCTCACGCCTGCTCAAGTAGGAGACTGAAATCGAGTGAGGGGGCCGAGTGCGTCAGGGCGCCGACGGAGACGAAGTCGACGCCGGTCTCGGCAATCGGGCGGACCGTCTCCAGCGTGACGCCGCCGGAAGCCTCCAACGAGGGTCCCTTGCCGCGGGAGGCGTTCTCGTCGCGCAGCTTCACGGCCTTCCGCAAGGTGTCGGTGTCCATGTTGTCGAGCAGCAGCACATCGGCCCCCGTACCCAGCGCGTAGGCGACCTCTTCGAGGTCCCGGCACTCGACCTCGACCGCCAGGTCGGGGTGCTTGCTGCGCGCGGCGTGCACCGCCCTCGCCAGACCGCCGGCGATCGCGATGTGGTTCTCCTTGATCAGGATCGCGTCGTGGAGCCCCATCCGGTGGTTGCGCCCACCCCCGACCAGCACCGCCGCCTTCTCGAGCTCGCGCAGCCCAGGCGTCGTCTTGCGCGTATCCAGAATCGCCGCGTTCGTTCCCGCCACCGCCTCGACAAATCGCCCGGTCAGCGTCGCCACCCCAGACAGATGCCCCAGGAAGTTGAGAGCCGTCCGCTCCGCCGCTAGCAGCCCTCGCGCGGGACCGCTGGCAAAGAGCACCTCAGCCGGAACGGAGTCCCGCCACTGCCCCTCGACCACGAGCTTGTCCACGTTCTCCACTCCGCACTGCTGCATCACCTCCGCGACCACCCCAAGCCCAAACACCACCCCGGGCTCCTTCTGCACGATCCGAGCCCGTCCCCGCGCCTCCTCCGGCACCGTCGCCTCCGCCGTGACGTCACCGGAGCCAAGATCCTCAGCCAGGGCACGGGCAACGACCTCACCAAGCTCAGCCATTGGCGCACCCTAGCGGCGGCCTTGAGAGAGGGACGGATGCCCCTCCAGCGGAACTTGTGAGCAACCGAGATACGAACACTGGCTCAGGTTCCGACGCGGGTTCCGTCGGAGGGGCATCCGTCCCTCTCTCACGCCCAGCCCCTCTGGCGCGTTTAATCCCACAGGTGACCACCTTGCCGCCGTTCCAGACCCTGGTCGACGACCACGCCGCCGACGTGATGGGCGTGCTGCGCGGCGCAGTGGGGCGGGGCGACGCCGAGGACTGCTTCCAGGAGACCTTCCTGGCGGCGCTGCGGGCCTATCCGAAGCTGGACGACGATCGCAACCTGCGCGGCTGGCTGCTGACGATCGCGCATCGCAAGGCGATCGACCACCACCGGGCCAGCGGCAGGCGGCCGCTGCCGGTCGCCGAAGTTGCCGAGGTTGCGGTCGAGGACCCGCTGCCGGCCGGCAACGGCGTCTGGGAGCTGGTCGGAGCGCTGCCGCCCAAGCAGCGGGCGGCGGTGGCGCTGCGCTACGCCTGCGATCTCCCCCACGCCGAGATCGCGGCGGCGCTCGGCTGCTCACCGGAGGCGGCGCGACGCAGCCTGCACGAGGGGGTCAAGCGACTGCGAAAGGAGCTGACATGAAGGACTCGCTGCGAGAGCTGGCCGCCCGTGCCGACACCGAGGGGCTGCTCGACGTCGCCTACGCCAACGTCGACTCCCCGTTTGGGACCCTGCTGGTGGCAACGACGTCGCGCGGAGTGCTCAAGCTCAACCTGCCCAATTACGACGACGACGAAGCGCTCGAGAAGATCGCTGCAAAGGTCTCGCCGCGCGTGCTCGAGGCCCCGGCCAAGCTCGACGAGGCGCGGCGCGAGCTCGACCTCTACTTCGAGGGCAAGCTGACCGAGTTCCAGCTGCCGATCGACTGGCGGCTCACCGGCGGCTTCCGCGGCAAGGTGCAGCGAGCGATCCACCGCATCCCCTACGGCCAAACCCGCTCCTACTCCGAGCTCGCCCGCCGCGCCGGAAACGAGCGTGCCGTACGCGCCGCGGGCACCGCCTGCGGCGCCAACCCGGTGCCGATCCTCGTCCCCTGCCACCGCGTCCTGCGCAGCGGCGGCACCCTCGGCAACTACGGCGGCGGGGTGCCGATGAAGGAAGCCCTGCTGAAGCTCGAGGGCGCGCTCTAAACCGCGCCGAAGAGCTCGCGCGCCCGTTCGACCACCAGCTCGGGGCGCTCCTCGGCGATGAAGTGGCCGCAGCGCTCGACCGTCTCGACCGTCATGTCGTCGGCATATGGCTCGAAGCCGGCGAGGATGTCGGCGCGGACCACCGGGTCGGCTTCGCCGGCGAGGATGCGGGTCGGGACCGAGCTGCGCTGAGAACGGTAGTGGCCGCGTTTCAGTCGCGGCAGCTCGCGGGTGAGGAAGCTGCGGTAGACGTGCGAGGAGGCGAGCGCGTGGTCGGGTGAGCGGAAGCTCTCTGCATAGCAGTCGAGCTCCTCCTCGCTCCAGCGCATCGAAGGGTGGGCGGCTTTGCGCAACGCGAGCTTGACGAAGCCCGGCAGGTGGCGCAGGACGCTCGTCCCGACCCCCGGAGTGGCGAGGATGAACTGGTAGGCGGTCCGCTGCAGGGCCGCCAGCGAGGGTTTCGGCGGCTGGAACCACGGATGGACGATCCCCAGCGCGAGGTAGCTGCGAACGCGCTCGGGGGCGTCGAGGCAGAGCAGAAAGCCGGTGTATCCGCCCCAGTCGTGCCCGATCAGGTCCACCCGCTCCAGCTCCAGGGCGTCGAGCAGCGCGACCATGTCGGCGGCCAGTTCGGAGATCTCGTAGGGGCCGGCCGGCGCCTCGCTCCAGCCGAAGCCGCGTAGGTCGGGGGCAATCACGCGATGGTCGCGCGCCAGGGCCGGCATCACCTTGCGCCAGATCCACCAGTGCTGGGGCCAACCGTGGAGCATCAGGACCGGCGGACCATCCCCGGCCTCCGCCACGTGCAGGCGGGCGCCGGGAACCTCGACGTAGCTGTGTCGCACTCCGTCGATCTCCGGTGGCGATCCGTGCATCGCCGCGCAATCTAGCGGGAACCCCGCAAACCTCGCGATTGCCGGTGGTTCACGGCTAAAGCGCCCAGCGCGTTCGGCCGATGACGTGGCCATGCTTGGCAAGGCAGCAGAGCAGCGCGCCGGGTCGGGACGGATGGCCTGGCTGGTCTGCTTCGCCGTGCCGATGGTGCTGTTGGCGATCCTCGGCGCCCCGCGCGCAGCCGGTGACCCGACCTCGAGCGCAGCCGGTTCGCCTTCAAGTGAGCCGGCGATCCAGCTCAGCGACGAAGGCGAATGGGAAGGCGCCTGCGTCGAACTCGAAGAAGAAGGCGAAGAAGCGGCCGAAGCGGCCGGAGAAGAATGCGAAGCCGAAGAAGAAGAGGAAGCCGAAGAAGTCGGCTTCTCCCCGGCCGAAGATTGCTACCTGCGCACCGCGCGCAGCCACGTCGTCGCCTACCCGCAACGAGGACGGGTCCGGCTCACGCTCGGCTATACGACTTTCGAATCGACGCCGGCGACGGTTGAGCTCAACGCCGGCGACGGTGATCGCCTCGCGGTCGTCAGGCGCCATCTCGGCCGCAGTGGCGTGATCCGCCTGAGCAGGCACATCGGCGACGATGCGATGGCGCGACTGGAGGGTTCCCACAGCTTCACGGTCACCGTGCACGTCGCCGAGGCCCCGGGCGCCTGCCAGCACCTCGAAACCGAGCGGCTGCAGGTCGCCAACAGCAACCCCACCCGGATCACCTGGGCGGACGACCGCGCGCGCTAGCCCGAGAGCGCTTCCGTCAGCCAGGGCTCGGCCGCGGCGAGGTGCGCCGGGCCGATTCCCTGGACGACGTCGGACTCGTGGTAGGAGACGGCGAGCCCACCGGTTTCGAGGAGCTCGCGCGCCCGCCGCGCGAAGTTGACGTCGATGACCGAATCCCATCGCCCATGGGCGATGGGATGTGCCGAGGGAGCTGGTTGGGCCTCTGGTCGAATTGATGTCGCACGCGCCCGCTCTGCGGGCGCTTAGCTCCAGAGATCGAGCGCGGCGTCAGCCGCGCTCAACCTCTATCGCTAAGCGCGCGCAGCGCGCGTGCGATCCAAATTCACGGCGAGTGGCCAACGGCCCTCCCCCAGCCCAAAAGTCAGGACGTTTCGCCTGATTGCCACAGGGGGCAGCGATGTGGTCCTCACCCCGCCGCGGACGCGGCGGTCTTGTTCAGGTAGTCGCGGATGAAGTCGTCGAGGTCGCCGTCGAGGACGCGGTTGGCGTCGCCGGCCTCGTGGCCGGTGCGGTGGTCCTTGACCCGCTGGTCGGGGTGCAGGAAGTAGCTGCGGATCTGCGAGCCCCAGGCGACGTCCTTGACCTCGCCGCGCTCCCTGGCCAGCTCTTCGGCCCGCTTGCGCTCCTCAAGCTCGATCAGCTTCGAGCGCAGGAACTGCATCGCCATCGCCTTGTTCTGGGCCTGCGAGCGCTCGTTCTGGCATTGCACGACGACGCCGGTGGGCACGTGCGTGATCCGCACCGCCGAGTCGGTCTTATTGACGTGCTGGCCGCCGGCGCCGGAGGCGCGGTAGGTATCGACGCGCAGGTCGGCGTCGTCGATCTCGACGTCGACCCCCTCGTCGACGAGCGGACCGACGTCGAGCTGGGCGAAGCTCGTGTGGCGCCGCGCCGAGGAGTCGAAGGGCGAGATCCGCACCAGGCGATGGACGCCGCGCTCGGCGGCGAAGAGGCCGTAGGCGTTCTCGCCGTGGACGACGAAGGTCGCCGACTTCAGCCCCGCCTCCTCCCCCGGCGAGGCCTCCTTCATCTCGACCTCGAAGCCGCGCCGCTCGGCCCAGCGCAGGTACATCCGCAGCAGCATCTCGGCCCAGTCCTGCGAGTCGGTGCCGCCGGCGCCGGCGTGCACGGTGACGACCGCGTCGCCGGCGTCGTAGCGACCGCTGAACAGGCGCGCCTCTTCGAGCTCGTCGAGGTGGCGTTCGACCGCGACCAGCTGCGCCGCCAGCTCGCCGGCCATCTCCGCGTCCTCGTCCGCCATCTCGGCCAAATCGGCGAGGTCGGCTACCTCCCCCTCGAGGTCGCGGAACGTCTTCAGCTTGCGCTGCGCGCGGGCGTGCGCGGCCGACGTGCCGGCGGCGGCGTCCTGATCGTCCCAGAACCCAGGCGCCTGCATCTGCGCCTCGAGCCGCTCGACCTCGGCCTCCAGCGAGGCGGGGTCAAAGATAGTCCGCGAGCAGCTTCAGCTGATCGCGGATCTCGGCGAGCCGCGCCGGCACCGACTCGGTTGACGCGGCCTCGGCCATGCCCAAAGGTTATTCAACCCCGCCCCAGGCGCGGAAGCCGGCGGCATGCATGGCGGCGCCCCGGTCCTCGTAGGGGCGCCAGCTGCGGATGCGGTGGTCGTGCAG
>CAZQET010000298.1:0-5356 GCA_964591825.1 uncultured Conexibacteraceae bacterium | reverse complement strand
TATATGTGGATCCGTGGGAGGTAGGTGGGCCCTTTGAAGTGCCGCGGTGCGGTCATCGTGGGAAGCGATGAGCGCCATATGGGCGGCGCCGAGCCCAGCCAAGAAGTCTTTTGCTCTGCCCCTTATCGGTCGTCCTCTATGAATCCTTGAGAACAAGATACGAACGTATTTGCGATTTGTGTGTGAGTGCGATCACAGACCTTCATGCCCGCTCAAGCGGACCTTCGGCCTGAGCTTGACTACCCGGTCAGCCAGCATGAAACCAGGCCAGTTCAAAGCGCGGTTAAAAACCTGTATCGCGCCTCGAGCGGGCTCCGAAAGGGCATTGCGGCGCTACCGTTGCGCCGATGAAGAAGGCGCGCATAGATGCGGTCTTGGCCAAGCGGGGCATCTTCCCCTCGCGCACTGCCGCGGCGGAGGCTGTGCGGGCCGGCGCCGTGCGGATCGGGCGCGACGGGCCGATTGCGCTGCGGCCGAGCCAACTGGTCGAGCCGCAGGGGCAGCTGATCGTCGAGCAAGGGCCGCGCTTCGTCTCTCGCGGTGGCATCAAGCTCGAGAACGCGCTCGATCGGCTCGGCATCGACGTCGCCGGGCACGATTGCCTCGACGTTGGCGCCTCGA
This sequence comes from uncultured Conexibacteraceae bacterium, assembly GCA_964591825.1. Classification (GTDB taxonomy): domain Bacteria; phylum Actinomycetota; class Thermoleophilia; order Solirubrobacterales; family 70-9; genus VRUE01. Next base: position 4,735 of record CAZQET010000298.1, on the reverse strand, counting down.
CCGGCGGCTTCACCGACTGCCTGCTGCAGCGCGACGCCGCCCGAGTAGTGGCCCTCGACGTCGCCTACGGCCAGCTCGATCTGCGCCTGCGCGAGGATCCGCGAGTCAGCGTTATCGAGCGCTTCAATGCCCGCGAGCTCGAGCTCAGCGACCTGCCCTTCGTCCCCGGCCTGGCGACGATCGACGTCTCCTTCATATCGCTGCGCAAGGTGCTGCCCGCGGTCGTCGGCGCGCTCGCGGTCGGGGGCGAGGTGCTGGCAATGGTCAAGCCCCAGTTCGAGCTGGGGCGCGAGCGCGTCGGCAAGGGCGTAGTGCGCGACCCGGAAGATCGGCGGGAGGCCGTGCTCAGCGTGGCGCTGGCGGCGCGAGACCTTGGGCTCGCGGTGCGGGGCTTCGCCCCGTCCGGCCTGCCGGGTCCGAAGGGCAACCGCGAGACCTTCGTCTGGTGCGGCGGAGGCGACGGAATCGCCGACCTCGAGGCCGCGGTGAAGGAGGTGGACGCTTGATGCCTGGCGAGCTAGTTCCGCTATTCGAAGCAAAGTCGCCGGCAAAGGCCGCCGACCATGTCTGAGAAGACCGCTGCCCTGATCACCCACTCGCATCCGCCGGCCGCTACGGAAGCGGTGAAGATCGCCGTCGACGCTGCCGCGGCGGCCGGCTGGCGCCTGGTCGCCACCGCCGAGGAGATCGAGAAGCACGATCACGCCGCGGCCGGCGTCGAGCGGGTCGAGGCGCTGCCCGCCGAGCCGGACCTCTGCCTCGTGCTCGGCGGCGACGGCTCGATCCTCTACGCACTGCGCCGCTTTGCCCGCACCGGCGTCCCGGTCTTTGGCGTCAACTTCGGTACCGTCGGTTTCCTCGCTGCGGTCGAGCGCGCCGATGCCGCAGCGGGCATCGGGCGTGCCTTCGCCGGTGAGATCGGGACGGTGGAGCTGCCGGCGCTGGCGGTTGAGGTCGAGGGGGAGAAGCGCTTCGCCCTCAACGATGTCAGCTTCAGCCGTCGACCCCGTGACCGCGTCGCCGAGCTGACCTACCGGATCGCCGGCGAGGAGGTCGGAAACGTACGCTGCGACGGCCTGGTCGCGGCAACTCCGGCGGGGTCCACCGGTTACAACCTCGCCAACCAGGGCCCGATCCTCGCCTGGGGCGTCAAGGGCTACGTCGTCTCCTACATCTCGCCTCACTCGCTCACCGCCCGCGCTCTCGTCGTCGCCCCCAGCGACGTGCTCACCGTCGGCAACGCCGCCGGCCGCGAGCCGGTCGAGGTGGCGATTGACGGCAGCCAGGTTGCATCGCTCGCTCCAGGCGCTGAGCTGGACGTCCGCTTTGCCGACGCGGTCGGTCGCCTGGCTCAGCTACCGGGCACGAGCTTCTACCACCGAATTCGCGAGAAGTTCGGCCACCTCGCCGTCTGAGCCCGTCTGACCGACGCATCTCGGCGTCCTCGGTCGCTCGCGTGCAGAGAGCACGCCACGCTTCCTGCGTCCTTGATCTGCGTGGTCAGACGGGCTCAGCCGAAGTTGCCGGTTGTCTAGGGTGCGGTCATGGAGCGCAAGTGGTGGACCCTCGTCCTGATCACGATCGCGACGTTCATGCTGCTGCTGGACATCACGGTCGTCAACGTCGCGCTGCCCGACATCCAGCGCGAACTGAATGCGAGCCTCTCCAGCCTGCAGTGGGTTGTCGACGCCTATTCGCTGATGCTTGCGGCGATCCTGTTGACCGCCGGCTCGCTTGGCGACCGGCTGGGACGGCGCCGCATCTTCACGATCGGCTTTGGCATCTTCACCTTCGCCTCGTTCCTCTGCGGTATCTCCGGCGAACCGACTCTGCTCAACCTCGCCCGCGGCCTGCAGGGAGTCGGCGGGGCCGGCATGTTCGCCACCTCGCTGGCGCTGATCGGCCAAGAGTTTCATGGCAAAGACCGGGCAACGGCGTTTGGCGTTTGGGGCGCGACGATCGGCGGCGCCGTCGCGATCGGCCCGCTGGTCGGCGGCGTGATCACCGAGAACTTCGGCTGGGAGTGGATCTTCTTCGTCAACGTGCCGATCGGCCTGGTCGCCATTGCGCTCACCGAGCGCAAGCTGGTCAACGTCGCCGCCCAGGATCCCCAACGGGTCGACTTCCCGGGCCTCGTCACCTTCTCGCTGGCGCTCTTCTTCCTGATCTTCGGTCTGATCCGTGGCAACCCCGAAGGCTGGAGCAGTACCGGGATCGTTGCCTCACTGAGCGCCGCGGTGGTCCTGCTTGCCGCCTTTATCGCGATCGAGGCGCGAAGCACTCATCCAATGCTCGATCTCAGTCTCTTCCGCAAGCCCGCCTTCAACGGCGTCTCGGCCGTCGCCTTTGGGCTCTCGGGGGGGATGTTCGCGATGTTCCTCTACCTGACGATCTACATGCAGGGTGTGCTCGGCTTCTCGCCGCTGGAGGCTGGTCTGCGCTTCCTGCCGCTGACGGTGCTCTCCTTCATTGCCTCGCCGATCGCCGGCTCGCTTTCCCATCGAATCCCGATCCGGATCCTGCTCGGCCTCGGCCTCGCCACCGTTGGCGTCGGCCTGCTGCTGATGCACGGCGTTGACGCCGACTCGGAGTGGACGGCGCTGCTCGCCGGCTTCCTGATCGCCGGCATCGGCATCGGCATCACCAATCCCGGCATCGGTCAGGCGGCGATCGCCGTTGTCCCGGTTGAGAAGGCGGGCATGGGATCGGGCATCAACACGACCTTCCGTCAGGTTGGAATAGCGACCGGCGTCGCCAGTCTCGGCGCGGTCTTCCAGTCGCAGGTGGATTCGAAGCTGTCCGAGCTGCTTCCGCACGCGCCGAGGGGGCTCGGGGAACTGGTTTCCTCGGGTGGCTCGGTGGCAGCGGAACGGGTCTCACCACCCGGCATTCGCTCTCAGGTGGGTCACGCCTCCGCTGTCGCCTTCACCAGCGGGTTCAACGAGATCATCCTGATCGCTGCAACACTCTCTTTCGTCGGCGCTGCCCTTGGCTTCTTCCTCGTTAGATCCAGCGATTTCGTGCAAGCCGCTTCGCCAGAGGGCGAGACCGCAACTGAGCCAGTCCCTGCTTAGCGGCCTGTCGCGGCGGGTGGCGCGGATTTGGGGGACCACCCGAGGACGCTTTAGCGACCGCAGGGTGGTGGCCCCGAATCTGTGACAGGACCCGCCGCGCCAGGTGCTAGACAGGGACCCGTGCTGCGTGAGCTGCGGATCGAGAACCTGCTGCTGATCGAGAGGGCTGAGCTGAGGCTCGGGGAAGGGCTGAACGCGATCACGGGGGAGACGGGTGCTGGGAAGACGGTGCTCGCTCACTCGCTCGATCTGCTGATGGGCGGAAAAGCTCGGTCGGGGATCGTCAGACCAGGAGCCGAGGAGGCTTGGGTCGAGGGGGTGTTCGATCTGCCGGAGGGGCTGCTCGAGGAGCCGGAGATGAGCGAGATCGCGGAGCGGATGCCGGACGGGGGCGAGGAGATCGTGCTTGGGCGGCGGGTCGGTGCGAGTGGGCGGACCAGCGCGTTCGTGGCGGGGCGGACGGCTTCGGCGTCGGATTTGAAGTTGCTCGGGTCGCGATTGCTGGCGTTCTACGGCCAGCACGAGCATCGCAAGCTGACGATCTCCTCGGCGCAGACGGAGGTGCTCGACGGGTTTGCCGGAGAGAAGCACCTCGCTTTGCGCGAGGAGTATCGAGGCGCTCATCGCGAGTGCATCGCGCTGGCGGCGGAGCTTTCCGAGTTGCGGGAGCGGGAGGGGTCGCGGACTCGTGATCTCGATCTGCTGCGTTATGAGCTTGCGGAGATCGAGGAGATTGGGCCGGACGCCGAGGAGGAGGCGGAGCTGACGGGGGAGCGGGAGCGGCTGGCCCATGCGGAGGGACTGCGCGAAGCGGCGGGTGGGGCGCTGGCTGCGGCCGCTGGCGCCGACGAGGAAGGGGGAGGGGCTGTGAGCGACCTCGCCCAGGCCGAAGCGCTGCTGCAGGGCGTCGCGGGGGTCGATTCTGAGCTCGACTCGCTCGCCGCGCGCATCGCCGTGCTGGCGATCGAGCTCGGCGACGCCACCGGGGAGCTGCGCTCCTATCTGGATGGGCTGGAGGCAGACCCCGGGCGGCTGCAGGCGGTGGAGGAGCGGCTCGACGCGCTCGACCGGCTGCGGCGCAAGCACGGCGGCAGCGTCGAGTCGGTGCTCGCCCACGCCGAGCGCTGCCGGACGGAGATCGCTCGGCTGGAGGGCGCCGAGGAGCGCGGAGCCGAGCTCGAGGCCGCCCTGGCCGAAGTCGGGGAGCGGCGCGCAGACCTGGCCGCGCGGCTGAGTGTCGGGCGAACGAAGGCCGCTGAGCCCTTCGAAGTCGCGGTCGCCCAGGAGCTGGAGCGGCTCTCGATGCCAGGTGCTCGGCTCGAGGTCGTCTTGGCGCCGAACCCGGACGGTTTTGGCCCTGGCGGCGCCGAGACCGTCGAGCTGCGGCTGGCCCCGAACCCGGGGCTGGAGCCGGCGCCGCTGCGCGAGGCGGCTTCGGGCGGCGAGCTCTCGCGGGTGATGCTCGCCCTCAGCGGGTTCGGCGGCGGAGCCGGGGCCGGCACGCTCGTCTTCGACGAGATCGATGCGGGCGTTGGTGGGAAGACGGCGCGAGCGGTGGGCGAGCGCCTGCGCGCGCTGGGCGAGGGGCAGCAGGTCCTCTGCATCACCCACCTGCCCCAGGTCGCCTCCCTGGCGGGCACCCACTTCACGCTCGAGAAGGA
>CAZQET010000297.1:0-3424 GCA_964591825.1 uncultured Conexibacteraceae bacterium | reverse complement strand
GGCCGCCGTCTGGGGCCTGGTGCGCTCCGCCCAGGCCGAGCACCCCGAGCGCTTCTTCCTGATCGACACCGACGGCAGCGATGCCTCGCGCGAAGTCCTCCCCGCCGCCCTTGCCCAAGAGGCAGAGCCCCAGTTGGCCCTGCGCGAGGGCGCCGTGTTGGTGCCACGGGCGCTGCAGGCCTCCCGCCTCGACTCGCTCCTGGCGCCCGCCGGGCCCTGGCGCCTGGAGGCGGGCTCGCGCGGCTCCCTGGAGGGCCTGGGGCTGCTTCCCGATCCCGCCGCGGAACGCCCACGCCCACTGGGTTCCGGCGAGGTGCGGATCCAGATGCGCGCCGGCGGCCTCAACTTCCGCGACGTGCTGATCGCCCTGGGCGTCTATCCCGGCGAGGCTCGGATTGGCTCCGAAGGGGCCGGGGTCGTGCTGGAGACCGGCTCCGGGGTCGAGGAGCTCGCCGTCGGCGATCGGGTCTTCGGCCTGATGGGCGACGCCTTCGCCCAGCAGGCCATCGCCCCCGCGGGCGCCCTGCAGCCCCTGCCCGAGGGCTGGAGCTTTGAGCAGGGCGCGGCGATCCCCTCGATCTTTGCCACCGCGACCTACGGCCTCGTCGACCTCGCCGCCCTCAAGCAGGGCGAGAGGGTGCTGATCCACGCCGGCGCCGGCGGCGTCGGCAGCGCCGCGATCGCGCTCGCCCAGCGCCTCGGCGCCGAGGTATACGCCACCGCCAGCCCCGCCAAGTGGAAGATGCTCCAAGCCGCCGGCATCCCCTCCGAGCGGATCGCCTCCTCGCGCGACACCGGCTTTGCCGAGCGCTTCCTCGCCCAGACCGATGGTGAGGGCGTCGACGTGGTGCTCAACTCCCTGGCGGGGGAGTTCGTCGATGCCTCGCTCTCGCTGTTGCCCCGTGGTGGGCGCTTCCTGGAGATGGGCAAGACCGATGTCCGCGACGCCGAGCAGGTGGCAGCCGAGCACCCCGGCGTCTCCTACCGCGCCTACGATCTCGCTGAAGCTGGCCCCGAGCGCATCGCCGAGATCCTCGCCGAGACGGTCGAGCTGATCGAGGCGGGGGAGCTGCACCACCCCCGACAGCGCGTCTGGGACATGCGCGAGGCCCGGGCCGCCTTCCGCCACCTGCGCGAGGGACGCAACCTCGGCAAGGTCGTGCTCAGCGTCCCCCGTCAACTGGACCCCGAGCAGACGGTGCTGATCAGCGGCGGCACCGGCGGACTTGGTGCGCTCCTCGCCCGCCACCTGGTCGAGCGCCACGGCGCCCGTCATCTGCTGCTGTTGAGCCGCTCTGGCGAGCAGGCCCCCGGGGCGCCTGAGCTGGAGTCAGAGCTCGCGGAGCTCGGCGCGGAGGTCCGGATCGCCGCCTGTGACGTCTCCGAGCGCTCCCAGCTCGAGGCGCTGCTGGCCGAGATTCCCCCCGAGCGCCCGCTGGGCGCCGTGATGCACGCCGCCGGGGTGCTCGCCGACGCGACCGTCGAGAACCTCGAGCGCGAGCACCTGGAGGCGGTCCTCGCCCCCAAGGCCGATGCCGCTCAGCACCTGCACGAGCTGACCCGCAACCTCGACCTCTCGGCCTTCGCCCTCTTCTCCTCCGCCGCGGGGGCGATCGGTGCCCCCGGCCAGGGCAACTACGCCGCCGCCAACGCCTACCTCGACGCGCTCGCTCGCCAACGCCGCGCCGAAGGCCTGGCGGGCACCTCGATCGCATGGGGGCTCTGGGAGGCTCAGAGCGGCATGACCTCGGGGCTCGGCGAGGCCGACCGGGCGCGCCTTGCCCGGACCGGCATCGCCCCCCTCACGGATGATCAGGGGCTGGCGCTCTTCGAGGAGGCGCTCGCCCGACCCCTCCCCGAGGTCCTCGCACTCGGCCTGCGGCGCTCGGGCCTTCGCTCCCAGGCCGGGGCCGGCATGCTGCCGGCGCTGCTCAGCGCCCTCGTCAGCGCGCCCTCGCGCCGCGGGGTGGCGGGGGCATTCGCGGCCACGTTCTCCGCCACTCCCGAGGGTGAGCGAGAGGCGCTCGTCGCGGAGCTGGTCCGCGCCGAGGTCGCCGCCGTGCTGGGGCATGGCTCGGGCGCGCAGGTTGATCCCGAGCGTCCCTTCAGGGACCTCGGCTTCGACTCGCTCGCCGCGGTCGAGCTGCGCAACCGCCTGCAGGGAGCCAGCGGGGTGCGCCTGGCGACCACGGTGGTCTTCGACTACCCGACCGCGGCGGCGCTGGCGGGGCACCTGCTGGGGCAGCTGGCGCCGGGGGGAGCGGCAACCGCGAGCGAGGAGCTGAGGCGGTTCGAGGTCGCCCTCGCGGCGATTCCCGCGGAAGATCCGGATCGCGCCGGCCTGGCCGCTCACCTGCGCGCGCTGGCCGCCGACCTCGAGCGCGACGCCGGTGGCGGCGCCGCCGACGCCGAACTGCTGCAGACGGCCTCTGACGCGGAGCTGCGCGAGTTCCTCGACGAACAGGTGGGGTTGCGTTGAGCGCCGCGGAGCGCAGGCCGCCGCCGTCGCAAGCGGGAGACGAGGTCGTCCTCGACGAGCAGCAGCTGCGCAGCTACCTGAGGCGGGCGACCGCTCAGCTCGCCGAGGAACGCCAGCGGCTGCACGCCTACCAGCACGAGCCGATCGCGATCGTCGGCATGTCGTGCCGCTACCCGGGCGGAGTCGCCACTCCCGAGGATCTCTGGCGGCTGGTCAACGAGGGCGAGGACGGGATCTCGGCCTTCCCGACCGATCGCGGCTGGGATCTGGAGGGGCTCTACCACCCCGACCCCGATCACCGCGGCACCTTCTACGTGCGCGAAGGCGGATTCCTGGATGACGCCGGTGGCTTCGACGCTGAGTTCTTCGGCATCTCCCCGCGTGAGGCACTGGCGATGGACCCCCAGCAGCGTCTGCTCCTGGAAGGGGCCTGGGAGGCGCTGGAGACGGCCAGCATCGATCCGAGCTCGCTCGCCGGATCGCGCTCCGGCGTCTTCGCCGGGGTCATATATCTCGACTACGCGAGCGGAAGCGCGGCCGTGGAGGGCCTCGAAGGCCACCGAGTCGCCGGTGGCGCGGGCAGCGTGGTCTCGGGCCGCGTCGCCTACTCGCTCGGTCTCGAGGGTCCCGCGATCAGCGTCGACACCGCCTGCTCCTCCTCGCTGGTGGCGATGCACCTGGCGGCTCGCTCGCTGCGCTCGGGCGAGTGCTCGCTGGCACTCGCCGGCGGCGTGACCGTGGTCTCCACGCCGGACGTCTTCGTCGGCGGCAGTCGCCAGCGCGCGCTCGCCCCCGACGGGCGCAGCAAGGCCTTCGCCGAGGCCGCGGACGGGGTGGGCTGGTCGGAGGGGGTGGGTCTGGTCGTGCTCGAACGCCTCGCCGACGCCCAGCGCAAGGGCCGCCGGGTCCTCGCCACGATCCGCGGCTCGGCGGTCAACCAGGACG
>CAZQET010000296.1:0-2885 GCA_964591825.1 uncultured Conexibacteraceae bacterium | reverse complement strand
GCCCGCGCCAGAGGTGGCGTCGACCAGCACCAGGCTGTCGCCTGCGCCGTTCGGCCGCTCCACCGGAACCATCACCCCCGTCGAGGTCTCGTTGTGCGCCCACGCGATGACGTCTGCGCCGGCGTCCGCGGCGGGTGCCGGGGCGTCGCCGGGCTCGGCCTCGATCAGGACCGGGTCCTCGAGGAACGGCGCGCCGGCGGTCGCCTTGGCGAACTTGCCCGAGAACTCGCCGTAGGTGAGGTGGAGCGCCCGCTCGCGCACGAGCCAGGCGCAGGCCGCGTCCCAGAAGGCCGTCGTCCCGCCGTTGCCGAGAGCCACCTCGTAGCCGTCGGGCAGCGAGAAGAGCTCAGCGAGGCCGGAGCGAACCCTGCCGACCAGGTCGCGCACCGGCGCCTGGCGGTGTGAGGTGCCCATCAATTTGACCTGCTCCGAGAGGCCTGCCAGCGCCTCCGGCCGCACCTTCGACGGCCCGCAGCCGAAGCGCCCATCGGCGGGCTTCAGGTCGGTGGGAATCTGCACGGCGGTCTCGGGCGTCACGGACGCGACAGGTTAGTGACCGCCGCGGGTGGACCCGGTCCAGGCGCAAGACATAGGCTGCCGCCCATGAGCGATACCGCAGAGCACTCAGTCACCAAGGGCGATGGCTACGCCGTCGCCAACCTCCAAGACCTTGGCGAGGGACCGGGCTTCCGCAAGATCCGCAAGTCGTTGGGCGTGACCGCCTTCGGCGTCAACGCGATCGTCCTCCCCCCGTCCTACGAGACGGGTCGCCATTACCACGAGCAGCAAGAGGAGCTCTACTTCCTCCACAGCGGCCGAGTCGCGATCGAGTTTGGCGACGGCAGCAGCCACGAGCTGGAGCCGGGCGGCCTGGCCTGGGTCGACGCCTCGACCGTGCGCAAGCTGAAGAACCTCAGCGACTCAGAGGACGCCATCTACGTCATCGTCGGCGCCAAGGACGGCTACGTGGGCCGCGACGGTCGTCAGCCGGAGGGCGAGACGCACCGCTGAGGTGGTCTTGGGAGTCAGGTTCCCCTCTGCCAGAGGCCGTTGCGCAGCAGATCGGCTCGAAGATTTGCCAAGTGGTCCCTGAGCCTCTGGCAGAGGGGAACCTGACTCCCCACACGCACGCTCAGCTGGGTCTCGAAGCTTGAAGGACCTGCGGAAAGCTTCAAAGCTTTCAGAGTCGAGTTCGGAGCCTGGTAGAGGCACGGCAGGCCCTCTCCATGAAGCTTGGGGATCACGCGGCGAAGCGTCGGGCGGACCTGCTGCGCAACGGCCTCAGGGGGAGGGGCTCCGGACCCCCCCACCCTTCACCGCAAGCTCAGAACTCCTGGTCGATCCAGGGCATCGTGTCGCGAAGCCCCTTGCCGATCTTCTCGACTTCGTGGCTGGCGCCTTCCTCGCGCATCCTCGAGAGGTTCTCGCCGCCGGCGCGGTTCTCGGCGATCCACTCGCGGGCGAAGGCTCCTGACTGGATCTCTCCGAGGATCTCCTTCATCGCCGCGCGGGACTCCTCGCCGATGACGCGCTTGCCGCGGGTCATGTCGCCGTACTCGGCCGTGTTGGAGATCGAGTAGCGCATTCCCTGGATCCCCTTCTCGTACATCAGGTCGGCGATCAGCTTCAGCTCGTGCAGGCACTCGAAGTAGGCGAGGCGCGGGTCGTAGCCGGCCTCGACCAGGGTCTCGAAACCGGCCCGGACCAGCTCTGAGGCGCCGCCGCAGAGAACCGCCTGCTCACCGAAGAGGTCGGTCTCGCACTCGTCCTTGAAGGTCGTCTCGATCACCGCGGCACGGCCGCCGCCGATGCCGCAGGCGTAGGCGAGCACCAGAGCGTGGGCGCTGCCGGTGGCGTCCTGCTGGACTGCCATCAAGCAGGGCACGCCGCGGCCTTCCTCGTACTGACGGCGGACCAGGTGCCCCGGCCCCTTGGGCGCGACCATGCCGACGTCGACGCCGGCCGGCGGCACGATCTGCTCGAAGTGAATGGCGAAGCCGTGGGCGAAGAGCAGCAGGTTGCCGAGGGCGATGCCGTCGGCGATCTCGGCCTCCCAGACCTCGGCCTGCTTCTCGTCGGGCAGCAGAATCATCACCACGTCGCCGCGGCTGGCGGCGTCGGCGATGTTGAGCACCTCGAGGCCAGCCGCTTCGGCTTTGGCCCGGCTGGAGGAGTCAGGACGCAGGCCGACGACTACGTCGACTCCCGAGTCCTTCAGGTTGAGGGCGTGGGCGTGCCCCTGGGAGCCGTAGCCGAGGATGGCGACGGTCTTGCCCTGCAGCAACGAGAGGTCGGCGTCGGAGTCGTAGAAAATGTCCTGCTTCTGGTCTTGGGCGTTGTCGTCTGGCATGGGCCGCAGGCTATCGGAGCGCTCTTCGCATCAGCTTGCCGGAGGGCGTGCGCGGCAGCGCCGCCGCCAGCTCGACTCGCTTGGGCACCTTGAAGCCGGCCAGGGACTCGGCGCAGTGGCGGCGCAAATCATCGGGGCTCGCCTTCGAGCCGTCCTCGAGCACGACGATCGCAGTCACCGCCTGCTGCCACTCCGGATCCTCGCGGCCGACCACGGCTGCGTCGGCGACCTCGGGGTGGCGCAACAGCACCTTCTCAACTTCGGCCGGCACGACGTTCTCACCACCGCTGACGATCAGGTCGTCCATGCGATCTTCGACGTAGAGGAAGCCCTCGTCGTCAATGCGGCCGAGATCGCCGGTGTGCAGCCAGCCGTCGGCGTCGGCACGGCCGGGGGCGACGGTCGGGCCCTGGACGAGGATCTCGCCGTCGTGGATACGCAGATGGGTTGTCAGCAGCGGTCGCCCAGCCGAGCCGAGCTTGCGCTTCGCGTCCGCCGGAGCAAGAGTGGTCACCTGAGAGCAGGCCTCGGTGAG
>CAZQET010000295.1:0-3467 GCA_964591825.1 uncultured Conexibacteraceae bacterium | reverse complement strand
GCGCCCGCGACCGCGGCCGCGCGCGCAGCGCGTGCTCGGCCGCGAGCAGATCGCCGCGCTGCTCGACGCCTGCCTGCCGACCCACCGGCTGCTCGTCACGACCGTCCTGGGCAGCGGCCTGCGGATCTCCGAGGCGCTCGGCCTAATCTGGGGCGACATCGACTTCGCGGCGGGCGTGATCCACGTGCGCAAGCAGCTCTCGGTGCCGAGCGGCGGCGAACGAGCCAGACGCGTGCCGCTCAAGACGAAGGCCTCCCAGCGCGACATCCCGCTCGTCGAGCAACTGGCGCGCCTGCTCGCCGCCCAGCGCGACGCCCGGCGCCGCGCCAGGAACAAAGACTGGGTCTTCATGACGCGTGCCGGCAGCGCGCACGCGCAGCGCAACGTCACCCGCCGCGGGCTGCGTCGCGCCGCGCGCCTCTGCGGCATCGACGACGACGGCTGGCCACCGCTGCGCTTCCACGACCTGCGCCACACCTTCGCCAGCCACCTGATCATCGACATGAACCTCGACGTCGCCCAAGTCAGCCGCATCCTCGGCCACGCCCACATCTCGACGACGCTCGACATCTACACCCACCTCTTCGACCAGCGCCGCCATACGCAGGCGCTGCGCGAGCGGATGAGCGCGAGCGTGTACGCGGCGCTGCTTGAGGCGCCCGCGTCCTAACGCATGGTTGTGAAACCGCGGTGCTCACCGGCCGCCCGGCTGCCGCTCGTATGTGCGCTGCGCGTTCGGAGAGCCGTCGCCGGCCTGATTGCGAGACGACTCGTGCTCGTCTTCCCTGCGCAGCCCGTCCTCGGCAGCGTGTGTCTGAGCCGCGCGGTGTCTCACTCGCGCGCCGCACAGCTCTGCTGCCATCGCATCGAGACTGAGGCACCTGCGGCACACGCGAGCGGCAGCTACGCGGATGGAGTCGGCCCTTTGCGCGGCAAGGGAGTATCGACAGTCCGAAAAGAGGCGGTCAACTAGTCTGCTTCGCCTTGGTGGGGCGAGGCGCAACTGGAGACTCGGGTGGAACGGCGCGGGCGCGCGGCGCGCGGCGCACCGCGGCGGCCTGCCTCCTCGTTGTCGCAACCGTCGCGCTCACAGCGGGGCAGGCCAACGCGGGCCGGCTCGTCGTGCGCGTGCGCGGGCTTCCGGCGGGGGAGCACGCAGCCGCCATCCTGTTTGGGCCTAACGGCTCTCGTCGGCGGCTGAGGACTCGCACGTACGTGATCGCGCGTGCCGGTGTCGGGCGCTACACGCTCAGGCTCACTCCTGTGCGGATCGCACACACCACGGGGCCGATCCGCCAGGGCGCTATCGCCACCCCTACGGAGCGGAGCGTCAGCGTTCGGATGACCCCCGGACGACGTGCAGTGCTCGTCGGCACATACGGGTCGATCGTCAACCCGGGGGTCAAAACGCTGGCCACCTCAGCGCTGGCGAGCAGCAGGGGGCCAAGCGGCGATCCGACCGAGGTTGTGCTGCACGGCCATGTCGCGTTCGGCAAGGGCACGATCGTTTCGCTTCCGCCCAGCGAGCGTTTGCCGCGTGGCCTCCTCGCGCATGTCGTGCGCCAACGCTTCACAAGCACGGATACCGTGCTGGCCGTTCACGCCGCGCGTGTCGATGAGGTCGCTCCTGTGTACCGCTTCGACATTCCTCTGACGCCGGCGCCGAAGGCCGCGGGTTTGGGTGGAGGCCTTTCGGCGGGCTGTGGATCTCCGTCCGGCGTGATGCCGTATCGCACGATCAACGACATCACGATCTCCGGCGGCTGGAACACCGTTCGCGTGCTCCGCCACGACCTCCCGATCGGCGTGCGGGCCGAGGTGCACTTCACCGCCAACGCCGGCGTGAACGTCACTGGCGGGCTCGGCCTCGCGTGCTCGCTCCGCGCATCGATCTCGGCGAACGGGATGGCCGGACCGATCCCGGTGACGGCCGGGATCGAGGGCGATCTGAGCGCCTCCGCCGAACTCGGCGCGCAGCTGTCTACCGGCGGCTCACTCCACGTTGACGCTGGTGTCTCGACCGTCGGCATCCCGCCGCTGCTCGTCTGGGTCCCGAACGTCGCCTTCTCCGATCCGCGCTTCTTCTTCGCCGCGCAGCGGTTGCTCAGTGCGCAGGCCGATGTCGGCGTCGGGGTGAAGGTCGGAATCGGCAACGACGACGTAGCAAGCGCGACTGTGAAGCTGGGCTCGAGCGTGGCGCTGACGATCCAGCCGGGCTCGTGCAGATGGGACGCGCGCTTTGGTCAGTTCTCCGCTGAGGGGTCACTGCTGGACTGGACGATCGAGTCGCCAAGGACGCCGGCCTTCTACACAAGGGGCCTGTGGCATAGCGCCTGTCACGAGAGCGACGGCGGCTCTACGGGCGGTGGCGGGCCAGCGCCCGGGGGCGGACCTCCAGGTAGCGGGCCGGCGCCGCCGGTCCATCTCGGGCCGGCGTCCGCGATCGCGACCGGCTGGGACACGGGCTGCGCGATCCTTGCCACCCGCAATGTCGCGTGCTGGGGAGCGCTCTCCCCGGGCAACGGCGAGTCGATCGGCGAGCCGTTGTGGCCCGCGTCAGAGGTTTCGGGTTTGACCGGAGCTACATCGATCGCCGGGGGCGAGTCGTCAATTTGCGCCACGCTGACGACCGGCCACGTTGTCTGCTGGGGATACAACTTCAACGGCGAGCTCGGCGACGGAACGTTGAACTCGAGCGCGCATCCCGTCACCGCCGTCGGAGTCTCGAACGCCGTCCAGGTGACCGTCGGAGCCTCGCACGCCTGTGCAGTGCTCGCCGACGGCGGCGTCAAGTGCTGGGGACGCAACGACCGCGGTCAGCTGGGCGACGGCACGCTCGTCGAGCGGCACACAGCGGTTCCGGTCGTCGGCCTCTCGGATGCCATCCAGATCTCAGCGGGCGGCTACCAGACATGCGTGTTGCGCGCGACGCACACGGTCGCCTGCTGGGGAGCGCTCGGAGACGGACCGTCCGAATCGACGACACCGGTCGACGTGCCAGGCATCACCACAGCCGAAAAGGTGTCCGCGGGGCACTACCAGACGTGCGTGCTGCTGCTGGATCACTCGATCCGCTGCTGGGGCTACAACGGCTTTGGCGGCGTCGGAGACGGGACGACCGAAAGTCGCTCAGCGCCCGTCGCCGTTCTCGGCATGACCAACGCGACCGATCTCTCGACCGGCAACGACCACTCCTGCGCCGTCGCTGACGGCCAGGCGTGGTGTTGGGGAGAGGGCCACGACGGCGAGCTCGGCGACGGCACGATGCCCAGCTTCAGCGCAGTTCCCGTCGCCGTCAGCAGCCCGTTCGCAGCGACATCGGTGTCGGTCGGCACGTGGAGCGCTTGCGGGCTGACGGGGACGGGCGCGGTTGCCTGCTGGGGCGGGAACGCGTCTGCGTGGCTGGGTCAGGACGTCCAGCCGTCGGCGCGCTCGGTACCGAACGCGATCCAGGGGATCCCGTGAGG
>CAZQET010000294.1:0-10828 GCA_964591825.1 uncultured Conexibacteraceae bacterium | reverse complement strand
GAGCCGAGCGTGTAGAACCAGTTGGTCCCCTTCGGCACCTTGCGGAAGAGCATCCCGGTGAGGAAGCCGGAGGCGGCGCTGCGCTGATCGAGCCAGGCGAGCACGTCGGCCGGGGCCTCGCCCGCGCGGTCGGCGAGCTTCTTCGCGTCGGAGGGGCGCTCGGGCGGCGCCGTCTTCAGGTCGGCCGGAGCAGGGGCCTTGGCGCCATTGCCGCCCATGCCCGGCTTGGCCGGTTTGCGCAGTGGGGCGGGGATCAACGAGTCGAGCTTCATCGGCTAGCCGCTCAGCTGCTCGGGGGTGGGAAGGTGGACGGACGCGGCGGGTAGAGATATTCCCAGATGCCGCCGGTGAACTCGCCGGGGTCGCGGGCGCGCACCGGTTCGAGCTGGGAGGTGACGCTGTAGCGGGGGCCGACCTCGACCTGTCCGTTGCGGACCCGGGTCTGGAAGCGGTCGAGGGGGCGCACCGGCGGTCCGCCGATCCGCTTCCCCTGGAAGTCGTAGACGCCGCCGTGACAGGGGCAGATGAAGTTGCCCGCCGCCTCGACGAAGCGCACCGGGCAGCCAAGGTGGGCGCAGCGATTGGAGACGGCGACGAACTTGCCCGGTTCTTCGCCCAACTGCTTGGAGCTGCGGCGGATGTAGGCGGTGGTCTTGCCCGCGTCGCCGATCGACTCGGTTTCGGTGAAGACGATCTGGCGGTAGGTGTCTTCGACGAAATCGCTGACCGGACCGACGGGCTCCCAGCGCTCCTTGCCGCGGTGGAAGATCGGCGCCACGGCGAAGCCGACGGCCGGCAGCACGATCGCCGCCCCGGCGACGCCGCCGAGACCCTGGACGGCCACGGTGAAGGCCTTGCGGCGAGTCATCGACTCGCCCTCGAAATAGCCGGGAGGCTGCGGCTGCGGCCGATCAGGTCGGCCGGGCGCCTCGGCCCCGTTCTGCTTGTCCGCGTCGTCGCTCAACAGCTCAACCTCAGGAAGCTCGGAGTCTATTGACTCAGGCTCCGGTGGGGTCGACATGGTCGCGACCGCCGATCGCGAGGGCGGCCGCGCGCCAGAGTCCCGGCACCTCCTCGAGCCGCCCTTCGGTGTGCAGCTGAGCGCAGCGGCCGATCAGGTCGGCCAGCACGCCGACCGCCTGGGCGTCGCCGAGCGCGGCCAGACGCTCGATGCCGAGCGCGTAGAGATAGTCGCCGGCGAGCAGAGCGAGGTCGTCGTCGTGGCCACTCAGCAGGCGCGGCTCGCCGTAGTGCAGCAGGTATCCCTCGCGCACCGCCTCGACCACGAAGGCGTACTCGCCGGGCGCCTCCGCCGAGCGTGGCCCGATTGCCGCCAGCAGGCCGAAGACCGGCCGCTTCCTGGTCTCGACGACGTACGCGGCGACCGGCGAATCCGCCTCGCGCAGGCGGGCGGCGAGGCGCGTGAGAGCGTCATTTGGGTTGGAGAACATCGAGTGCTGAAACGTTTTGTCCGTGTCGATGGAAGGGGAACCTAGCGATCTCGTCAAGCCAACGCCTCGGCGAGCGCCTCGTCAGCCGCCTCCAAGGTCCGCTCGATCGCCTCCTCGTCGTGCGCGAGGGAGACGAACCAGGCCTCGAACTGGGAGGGCGGCGGGTAGATGCCACGGCTCAGCATCGCGCGGCAGAAGCGAGCGTGGGCGTCCAGATCGCAGGCCGCCGCGGCGGCGAAGTCGGCGGGTGGCTCGGGGCTGAAGAAGAGCGTGAGCAGGCCCGGAGCCGAGGCGAGCGAGAGGGGCCGCCCGGCGGCCAGGGCGCGCAGTCCTTCGGCGAGACGGTCGGTCAGCGACGCCAGCCGCTCGTAGGCGGTGGCGTCAAGCTGAGCCAGGGTGGCGAGGCCGGCGGCGGTGGCAAGCGGGTTGCCCGAGAGCGTGCCGGCCTGGTAGACGTCGCCCGCCGGGGCGACCCGCTCCAGCAGCTCGCGCGGTCCGGCGAAGGCCGCCGCCGGCAGGCCGCCGCCGAGCACCTTGCCGAGCACGGTGAGATCCGGAGCGACGTCGTAGAGCTCCTGGGCGCCGCCGCGAGCGACGCGGAAGCCGCTGATCACCTCGTCAAAGATCAACAGGGCCCCGGCCTCGCGGCTGGCCTCGCGCAGGCGCTCGAGAAAGCCGTCAGCGGGCGGGACGACGCCCATGTTGGCGGCGATCGGCTCGGCGATCACGGCCGCGACCGGGTGATCGGCCAGCGCCCGGGCGAGCGCCTCGCGATCGTTCCAGGGCACGACGACGGTGCCGGCGGTCTGGGTGGCGGGCACCCCCGGGGTGGCGGGGATCGCCAGCGTCGCCAGGCCCGAGCCCGCCTCCGCAAGGAGGCCATCCGAGTGCCCGTGGTAGGCACCGGCGAACTTGACCACGACCTCGCGGCCGCTGGCGGCCCGAGCGAGCCGGATCGCGCTCATCGCCGCCTCGGTGCCGGAGCAGGTCATGCGCACCATCTCGGCCGAGGGGACTCGGCGAGCGACCTCCTCGGCCAGCTCGACCTCGGCCGCCGTTGCCGCCCCGAAGCTGGTCCCGCGCGCGGCGGCGGCCTCGACCGCGGAGATCACGGCTGGGTGAGCGTGGCCAAGGATCAATGGTCCCCAGGAGCCGACCCAATCCACGTATCGGTTCCCGTCAACGTCGACCAGCTCGCACCCCTCGCCGCGCTCGACGAAGATCGGCTCCCGCCTGATCTGCTGCATCGCCCGAACGGGGCTGTTAACGCCCCCGGGTAGAACTTTCAGCGCTCGCCGGTACAGCTCGGCCGAACTCTCATGGCTGGGAATGCTCTTCCTCCCAGCGGCGGTACTCGTCGGTGAAGTAGTGGAGGCGGATCTTCTTGTACTCCGTGGATGAGTAGAGGGTGGCGCGGTCGTCGGGGCCCATGTGGCACTCCTCGGCGATCGAGTCGAGGATCGCGTCGCACTCCTCCCTCGAGCGTCCGTGGGCCATGGTGAAGACGCTGTAGGGCCAGTCCTCGTAGGTCGGGCGCTGGTAGCAGTGGGAGATGCCGCGGAAGGAGGCCATGCGCCGGCCGGTCTCCATGATCTCGTCCTCGGGAACCCTCCAGACCCCCATCCCGTTGGCCGAGAAGCCGGCGCGGCGATGGAAGAGGATCGCGGCGACGCGGCGCAGCAGCTTGCGCTCGACCATGCCGCCGAGGTGCTCGAGCAACGCCTCCGTGCCCATGCCGACCTCCGCCGCAGCGGCGTCATAGGGACGCTCGATCGCCTCCATCGGTCCCTGCAGGGCGCGGATCACGGCGACGTCGCGATCGTCGTAGGGCTGGGCCTCGAGCTCGCGCGGCGGCGCGGCGTCGACCGCGGCGGCGAGCGCGTCGGTGCCCTTCTCCATCTCCAGGTTCATGTTGATCTTGAAGAGGGTGAGGGTGGGCAGCTGGCGCATCGACTCGGCGCCGGTCTCGCGCATCAGCACCTCGAGCGTGCCGGCGAGGCCGAGCTCGGAGTCGGGCGGCGTCGCGATCGTGAACCAGAGGTTGAACTCGTGGGTGCGCAGGTAGTTGTGCGAGACACCGGGGTGCGAGTTGACGGCCTGGGCGGCCCGATGCGGGTGCTCGGCGTCAACCTTGGCGGCGACCAGCATCGACTCGTAGCCGAGTGCGCGGGTATCGAAGATCGGCGTTATCTCGCGGATGATTCGGTTCTCCAGCAGGCGCCTCGTCCGCGCGAGAACGTCGTCGAGCTCGAGCTGCGCCTCACCGGCAACCAGAGCGAAGGGCTCGGGGTCGAGCGGGAAGCTCGACTGCAGCAGGTTCATCAGCCGCTTGTCGGCCTCGTCAAGCGGGATCGCGGCGCCGTCCTTACGCGAGCGAGCCTTCGACTGTGGCACCTTGGCCTTCAACACAACGCGCTCCCACTCAGTCGGTCGCAAAGAGTCAGATATGGATGCTCCCTGGTTCGGGTCGCTAGAGCCATGCAGCGGCCTCCTTGGCGTAATAGGTGACGATCGCGTCGGCGCCGGCCCGCCGGATCGAGGTCAGCGTCTCGAGGACGGCGGCCCGCTCGTCGATCCAGCCCCGGTCGGCGGCGGCCTTCAGCATCGAGTACTCGCCGGAGACGTGGTAGGCGGCAAGCGGCGCGGCCGTCGCCTCCTTGACCCTGCGCACCACGTCCAGGTAGGGGGTCGCGGGCTTGACCATCAGCATGTCGGCCCCCTCTTCGAGATCGAGCTCGGCCTCGCGCACGGCCTCGGCGGCGTTGGCGGGGTCCATCTGGTAGCCACGGCGGTCGCCGAACTCCGGCGTCGACTCGGCGGCGTCGCGGAAGGGCCCGTAGAAGGCGGAGGCGTACTTGGCGCTGTAGGCGACGATCGGCACGCCGGCGTGGCCCTCCTCGTCGAGCTGGTGGCGGATCGTGCCGACCCGGCCGTCCATCATGTCGCTGGGGGCGACCGCGTCGGCGCCGGCCTCGGCGTGAGAGATCGCGGTCTTGGCCAGCAGCTCGATCGTGATGTCGTTGTCGACCTCACCGTCGCGAACGAAGCCGCAATGGCCGTGCGAGGTGTACTCGCAGAGGCAGACGTCGGTGATCACGGTCAGGTCCGGATGGGCCTCCTTCAGCGCCCGCACCGCCATCTGCACCACCCCCTCGTCGTCGTAGGCCCCCGAGCCGGACTCGTCCTTGCCGGCGGGGATGCCGAAGAGCAGCACGGCACCGATGCCGGCGGTTGCGATCTCGGTCGCCTCGGCGACCAGCTCCGAGATCGAGAAGCGCTCGACGCCGGGCATCGAGTCGACGTCCTCGCGGACGTTCTCTCCGGCGACGACGAACAGCGGCTGGATCAAGTGCGCCGGGGACAGCTCCGTCTCACGTACGAGACCGCGCAGCGACTCCGTGCGCCGCAGGCGGCGCATGCGGGTGGCAGGGAAAGGCATGAGAACGCGAGTTTAGGGAAGGGCCGGGGGTGCCCAGTCCCGAAAGCGCGGCAGGAGCCGCGCTTGAGTGTTCGGGACAGGGCACCCCCGGCCCTAACTCAAGCCGCGAACAACATTCCCGCCATCTCCCTGCGGATAGCTTTCGGCGGGTGGAGGCGAGAGGGCTTGTCAAGCGCTACGGAGAGCGCGAAGCATTGCGCGGTGTCGATCTTTGCGCTGAAGCTGGGGAGCTTGTGGCGGTGATCGGGCCCAATGGGGCTGGGAAGACGACGTTGTTGTCGATTTTGGCTGGGATCTCGAGGGCGGACGAGGGCACGGTCGAGGTGCCGGGGGAGAAGGTCGGCTGGGTGCCGCAGCAGGCGGCGCTCTACCGGCGCCTGACGGTCGAGGAGAACCTGCTGCTGTTCGCGCGGCTCGAGAAGCACGCGGACGCGCACGCCTCGGTCGAGGAGATGCTGGAGCTGACGGCGCTGCGCGAGCGGCGGGGTGAGATCGTCGCGCGTCTCTCGGGCGGCAACCAGCAGCGGATCAACATCGCGATCGGGCTGCTCGCGAGGCCCTCGGTGCTGCTGCTCGACGAGCCGAGCGTGGGGCTCGACCCGCGGCAGCGGGCGCGGCTCTGGGAGTTCGTCGCGGGGCTGGCCGAGGAAGGGGGCACGACGGTGATCTTCTCCACCCACGACATCCAGGAGGCCGAGCGCTACGGCCGCCGGCTGCTCGTCCTCGCCGACGGCGAGGCTCTCTTCGACGGTCCGCCGGGCGACCTGCGCGAGGCGGTCCGCCGCGAGGCGCCCGAGGCCGCCGACCAGGACTTCGAGACCGCCTTCGTCGCCTTCCTCCATCACCGGGGGCACTGAACTTGCGCTGGCTCCTGCTCAAGGACCTGCAGATCCTGCGGCGCTCGCCGCTGCAGGCCTTCCTACTCGTCGCCTACCCCGTCCTGATCGCGATCCTGGTCGGCTTCGCGATCTCGCGCTCGCCGGAGAAGCCGCGGGTCGCCTTCCTCAACGAAATCCCGGCAAACGCCAGGGTCAGCGTCGGCACCCACGAGCTCCCGCGAATCGGCGTCGGCGACCGAATCTGCGCCC
Source organism: uncultured Conexibacteraceae bacterium (assembly GCA_964591825.1). Classification (GTDB taxonomy): domain Bacteria; phylum Actinomycetota; class Thermoleophilia; order Solirubrobacterales; family 70-9; genus VRUE01. Next base: position 4,850 of record CAZQET010000294.1, on the reverse strand, counting down.
GAGTCGAGTGCGTGCACGTGGCGAATCGCGCCGAAGCCGTCGATGAGGTCGGCTCCGGCGACGTGCTGGCGGCGCTGATCCTGCCGCGCGACCTGGTCGACCAGCTCAACTCGCTCTCCACCCCGTCGCCGGGCAAGCCCGAGGTCGAAGTGATCGTCAACGAGGACGACCCCCTCAAGGCGAGCCTGGTCGACGACCGCATCCAGTCGTTGCTGAGCCAGGCCAACCTGGTGATCGCCCGGCGGATAGCGCACGAAGGCGGCCGCTTCGTCGGCCTCATCGTCCACGGCGGCGAGTTCGAGGTGCTCGGTCAGGCGATCCGGATCCTCGGCCTCGGCAACACCGCCCGCATTCTTCGTAAGGTGCGGGCGTCAACGCCGGCGGGGCCGTTGCGCGACTCGCTCGACGAAGTGCTCCGCTTCACTTCCCTCAGCCGCGCCAACCTCGGCACAGCGGGAACGCTGCTCTCCCGCCTGAGCCAGCCGATCGCGGTCCGCAAGCAGGTCGTCAACGCCTCGGCTCCGCCGCTGGAAGTCTTCGCGGTCGGCGTCGCGGCGACCTTCACGCTCGCCTTCGTCGCCATCCTGCTGGTTGCCGGTTCGCTGGCGCTGGAGCGTGAGGAGAACGCCTTCCCCCGTCTCACCGCGGGCCTCGTCTCACGCTCGGCGCTCCTCACGGAGAAGGCGCTGCTCGGGATCGGCGTGGGGCTGCTCGTCACCCTGCTGATGCTGGCCGGGTTGACTCCCTTCGTACCCCTGCACTGGAGCCGTTTCGGGCTCTGGCTGGTGGCTATTCTCGCTGGAGGGGCGGGCCTTGCCACCGCCGGCGCTGCGCTCGGCGCTGCCGCACGCGAGGTGCGCGCGGTCTCGCTGCTGGCCTTCATGGTCACCCTGCCCGTCGCCTTTCTCTCGCTGATCCCCTCCGGTGCGGTCGGGCCCGGGCTCTACGACGCAATCCGGATCATCGCCGCCTGCTTCCCCTTCAAGCCGGCCCTGGAAGCGATCGTCGGCGCCCTCGATCCGGGCAGCCCCGGGATCGGCGTGCCGCTCCTGCACCTCGCGGGCCTCGTCGCCGCGTACGGCCTCCTCGCCCGCTTCGCCCTGCGTCGTTTCAGCGCCACATGACGAACTGCACCGAATTCCTAGCTGCTGGGGCCGGAGCTTGATGCAGCTCGAAGGGGGCGGCGGGGAAGCTGGGCCGTGCGGGTCTGGGAGAGGGCCGGGTCGGTGACGTTGGCGAGGACGAAGGACTCGGTGTCGGTGTCGGGCGCGGTGGTGAGGCGCACGTGCTCGATCGCCTCGGCCTCGGTGAGCTGCGCAAGGGAGCGACCGCGCGCCTCGACTGCCGCCAGGGCCACCTCCGCGCCCTCGACCAACAGGCAGCCGTGGCGACTGAGGTAGGCGGCCGGGTCGAAGACCGGGTCGTCGTCGTCGGGCCGGCACGAGGCCCCCGCGATCGTCGCCGACTCGTAGTTGGGCTCGGTCGCCGAGACCAAGCCGACCTGGGCCTCGGTCATGTAGACGAGGTGGACGCGGACCTCGGTCCCGGGACTGCGCTGCAGGGTCGCGGGGATCGCCCCATAGGGGGAGATGTGGGCCGAGTAGACGACGTCAAAGCCGTCCAGCCAGGCCGGCAGCACCAGCACCGGCTGATCGCTGAGCGCGAGCTTGCGGGCGAGCACTTCCGGTGCCGCGTTGGAGCCGTAGGCGAGCATCGGCACGCGCTCGTCGCGCTCGATCTCGATCTCGTCGAGCTCGAGCGTCTCGCGGCCGAGCTGCGCGAAGGGGCGCCAGGGCGCCTCATAGGGATAGCCCATCGCGCGCCCGACCACGTCGCTTCGCTCGTTCACCGCGTACACCCTTTCGCAACCGCACAGTTAGGGTCAAGCGACCATGAGGGTGCTCTTCATCGGCGATGTGGTCGGCGGCCCGGGACGGCGCGGCCTCACCGCAGCGATGCCGCAGCTGCGCGAGCGGTTCGCGCCGGAGATGGTCGTCGTCAACGGCGAGAACTCAGCCGGCGGCATGGGCATCACCGAGAAGACGGCGAAGGCCCTCTTCGACGCCGGCGCCGACGCGATCACCACCGGCAACCACGTCTACCGCCATCGCGAGGTCTACGGCTACCTCAACCGCAGCGACCGGGTCGTGCGCCCGGCCAACTACCCCTACGCCAACCCGGGCCGGGGCTACACCGTGATCGAGGTGGCCGGCCGCCGTGCCGGCGTGATCAACCTCAGTGGGGGCATCGGGCTCAAGGTGGCCCGCTCCCCCTTCATCGAGGTCGACAGCATCCTCGAGAAGATCGACTGCGACTTCGTCATCGTCGACTTCCATGCCGAGGTGACCAGCGAGAAGGTGGCGATGGGCTGGCACCTCGACGGGCGCGTCGCCGCGGTGCTCGGCACTCATACGCACGTGCCGACCGCCGACGCGCGGGTGTTGCCGCAGGGCACCGCCTACATCTCCGACGTCGGTATGACCGGGTCGCGGACCAGCGTGCTCGGCGTGAAACCGGAGCTGGTGTTGGAGCAGATGATCACTCAGATGCCGGTTAAGTTCGAGACGGCTGAGGAGGATGTTTGGGTGATGGGGGCGGTGGTCGAGGTCAACGACCAAGGGTTGGCCGACTCGATTACGCCTGTGATGGTGCCGGCTCCTCTGTAGATGCGGCGCGAAGAAGCAAGGCCAAGTACCCCTCCTCACTCAACATTTTCGGCCTTTAAGCAGATCTGCTCTCGCCGAAGTGGTCTGTGCCGAAAAGTACAAGCCGTTCGGAGGGGTACTTGGCCTTGCTTCTCGGGACGACATAGCTACGAGGAGGAGGGGGTAGAACCAGACGATGTAGAGGTAGAACCAGTGGTGCATCGTCAGCTGGACGCCGATCAGCAGGGCGGCCCCCAGGGCCGCGACCTGGGGGAGCTTCTTGTCCTTGGGTCGGAAGGCGAAAAGCAAGGCGAGGGCGGCGACTGTGGCCATGAGTGCAATCCGCAAGGGTTCGAGGGCAGCTACCTGTCCCCAGATGCTGAACGGTGAATCTCGGCCGGCTTGGTAGGCGATCGTGCGCTCGTAGACGGTGTGCAGGCCCGGATTGATCGCGGGCCAGGCCAACAGAGCGATCGCTGTCAGGGCGAATGCGAGGCCGAACGTAGCTGCCGCGAGTGGCGCCGTAGGGGGGACCCGCCCCCGAGGACGCTTTAGCGACCGGAGGGGGTGGGTGGTTCCTGCGGTGACAGGACCCGCGGGCTGATACGTCGCGAGCATCGGGATCAACACCGCCGGAGCGAACTTGGTCAGGGTCGCGAGGCCCGCCATGACGCCTCGAGCTGCGGGACGGGCGAGCACCAGCAATGTCGCGACCAAGAGAAGCGCGACGAGCGAGTCGTTTGAGTTCGAGAGCAGGGTGTAGGCCGTGTAGGGGTATGCCGCCCAGGCGAAGGCGAGGGTGGCGGCGAGCTTCTTGCCGGAGGGGCCCGGGCGGATGCGGCGACCCAGGAGGATCAGCAGGGCGAAGGTGGCGAGGTCGAAGAAGATGGCGGCGGCGTGCGCGGCGGGGAGGTCGTTCCAGGTGCCGGCCCAGGGCCAGATCCGCTCGAAGGGGACGTAGGCGAGGTAGTTGACGGGGCCGTAGGTGTCGCCCTGGGAGACGTCTTCGGGGAAGTTGTCGTAGACCGGTTCGCCGTGGGCGATGCGGCTGGCGCCGACCTCGCCGGCGTAGCCGACGTCGATCACCCCCGAGTCGGCCATGTTGAGGCCGACTCGGAAGCCGATCAGGAAGAGCGCGGCGATCAGCAGCCAGGCGGCGGGCCAACGCGGGCGCAGCCCCTCTCCCCCGCCGCGCCATCCGATCCAGAGAGCGCGGACGAAGAGGTAGATGAGCGGCACGTACTGCAGCGGAACCGAGACGCCGATCTGGGCTCGATTGAAGAAGAAGTTGGAGACGCCGAAGCCGAGCAGGACGAGCAGGTCGAGGTTGGCAACCCGCCACGGCCTCCGCCAATCGAGCAGACCGAGCAGGAAGATCGCGCAGAGCGGCAGGAAGACGTAGGGCGCGTTGAGCTTGTGACCGAAGGCGCCCGAGTACCCACGCGCCATTTTCCAGGCGACCTGGTAGCCGGTCCAGGACTCGCGCACCCTGCCCGTGCTGGGGTCGACGATGACCAGGGCGGCCTCCTTCCCGTCGGCGAAGTAGGCGATCTCCCAGTTGCCGCCGACCTTGTTGGCGACGTGCGTGAGCACGGTGTTCTCCTCGCGCTCCTTGACGACATTTGGGTCGTGGGCGGCGATACGAGCGGCCTGGGTGGCGCTGACCTGGGCACTGGCCGGAGGTGCAGCTACCAGCCCCAGGGTGAGCAGAAGGACAAAGGTCGCTGGCCCGCGGGTTCCGCGCATCAGCTCAAGCCGAAGTGGTCACGGACAACCGGGGCGATGTCTGAGAGCGCCCACTGCTTGCGCGCCGAAGCTTGGTTTGGGCCGCAGCCGACGAAGAGCAGGGGGCCGAGGGAGTCGCCGGCATCGAGGGAGCCGTGGCTGCCGCCGCCGGCGTGGCTCACCCCGCCCCAGTCGACGGCCTCGTAGCCGGGGTCGAGCGAGACGATGAAGTCGCCGCCGTGTGGTCCCGCCAAGGCGGACCAGACGCGGGCGAGGGGGTCTGGGTAAGCATCGCTGCTCAGGCGCCCCTCCTCGACCCGCGCCTGCAGGGCGCCGAGGTCTCCGTCCACCTGCCAGCGCCCCGCCCGCAGATCCCCAACGGGTGCAACGTCTTTTCCATGCGATGGGTGTATTTCGCGTTGCACCCCGGCGGGGCGAAAGCGGAGAGTGGCTGCTCCGCGTTCGACCACGGCGGTGGCG
>CAZQET010000293.1:0-3863 GCA_964591825.1 uncultured Conexibacteraceae bacterium | reverse complement strand
ACCGAGGACGACGTCGGCGACCACGACGATCAGGAAGACGACGACGATCACGCCGAAGACCTGCCAGCCGTTGCCCTTGACGAGCTCGCGCGAGCGGCCGAAGGCGTCGACCGCGCCGTTGTGCTCGATGACGATCACCGGTGCAATCACGGACCAGATCGTGAGCAGGAAGAGGCCGGGGACGACTAGCAGGAAGAACCCGACGGCGATCCCGATACCGGCGAGGATGCCGGCGCCGATCAGCGGCAGCACGACCGGCCAGGTCGTTTCGATCAACTCGCCGACCGAGGAGTCGCGGCGGCCGTCCTGGACGTCGCTGACCAGGCTCACGACCATGCCCTGGTACAGCGTCGAGGCGACGATGGTGACGGCGAAGCCGATCAGCGCAAGCAGGATGCTGGAAGCGAGCAGGCCGTTGATGATCGCGACGATCAGGAAGAGCCCGAAAGCCACCGGGAGCAGGACCCCCGCCTGGTCGCCATAGGTGGAGAAGATCCGACTGAGCGTGCCGCCTATGTCCAGCTTTCCGTTCATGGCGCCTCTTTCGACCTCGCTCCTTCCGACCCTTCCGAAATCGGGCGATCAGTCGCCATATGGCGCGTAGCGATGGTGGAGCATCAGGTCGTTGCCGTCGGGATCGGTGAAGAAGGCCATGTGGCAGACGCCGGTGTCGAAGGTCTCGCCGCTGAACTCGACACCCTTGGCTTCCAGCTCCACGCGAGCGGCGGCGACGTCCTCGACGTGCAGTGCCGGATGGGCGTTTTTCTGCGGCGCGAACTCGATGCCCATCTGCGCCGGCTCCCAGATGCCAAAGCAGGTCTCGCCAGCCCAAAGCTCGTACTCGCCGCGCTCGTCGGGGCGCAGTCCCAGCGTCTCTACGTAGAAGCGCCGCGAGCGCTCGCTGTCGGTCGAGGGGATCCCGATGAAGTCGGTCTTGGTGATCACGGCCATCCTCCAGTCTCGAAAGCGCCGGGGCCGCCCGCAGACGGCCCCGGCCAGGTGCTTGCAAGCGAACGGAGATACAGCGACCGGGTGGGACAAAGCCCGGCATCTCCGTCCACCGGTGCCCGGGGTGGATTCCACCGGGCGCCCGAACCAGTGCGGCGCCTAGCGGCCCGGCACCTCCAGAGTCCCGTCAAGCATGTGAATCAAGTTAGGACCACCTCCTTTCTCTGGTGATCCGATTGAAGCAGACGCCGTGGTCGATCGCAGACCGGCGCTACCGGCGACTTCAAACCGCTTGCCGGGGCGGCGTCTTCCGCAACTCGGCGACCCAGGGTGGGTCGGTAGATGCGTGACTAGGATCGCGGGCATGAACGGTGGGGCTCGGCAGATGCTCGCGGGTGTTCGCGGCAGCGTGCTCGGCAGCGCGGGGGCCGCGGCGCTGCTTGCGCTCGGGCTGACTCTGATCGCGGCGCTCCCTGCTCGGGCGGAGCAGAGGACCGGGGTCGGAGCCGGCAACGAGCTCACGCATCCGGCCACCACCGTTGGCTTCTGGGCCGGTGAGGCGGTGCCCGGCACGGACTGGCACGAACCGGCCACCTACTGGAGCCGACGCGATACGCACTTCTACAAGCCAGCCCTCTGGCGGGTGCTGCGCCGCTATCGAATCCCGCTCTACTTCAACCTGCGATACGAGCGGGACTTCGGGCCGATCCCCGCCGGGGAGCCCCAGCGCCACGACGCGTTGAAGGTCATCCGCACCGCCAACCGGCTCGGCGTGCCGATCTGGGCGTGGGTGCTGATCCCCTACTCGGACGGCTACTGGGCCTGGGAAGGCGCCGCCGGCGAGCAGTTCCGGGCGGTCAAATCGCTCGTCGCCTGGGCGCGGGAAAAACGGGTCGACCTGAGTGGCATCGCCCTCGATCCCGAGCCGCGCCTGCTCACTCCGTTTGCGACGACGGCGGCGATCATGGGTGGCAGTGGGGGCGGCGCCCTCGAGTCGGTCTTCGAGCCGACGATCGACCCACTGGCCCAGTGCGCCTCCTGGCGCACCTACTCACGCATCCCCCGGTGGGCGGCGCGGCGGGGGATCCCGGTCTCGGCAGCGCCGATGCCGGCGGCGCTCGACGACATCGGCGACGGCAATCTCGCGCTCCAGGACGCCGCCAACTTCCTCCTGCCCGAAGGGCCCTGGCACGAGCTCTTCTTCCAGGCCTATCGCAGCGTCTTCGCCTACTACTCCGGCCACGACCCCGGCTCCGGCATCGTCTCCTCCTACTTCGCCTCGGCCCAGAGCCGGTTCGGCAGCGTCGGCCAGGTGAGCATCGGCTCCGCCGGTCGCGGGCCCTATCGCCGCTTCGCCAGTCTCCTCCACGACGTCCGCCTTGCAGCCACCCTCGGCGCCCGCGAGGTGCCGATCTACTCGCTGGAGCGGACCCTGCGCGCCTACGGCGGCCCCGCGGCCGTCGCCCAGCTCGCCCGCGCCGCCGCCCATCCCTACCGCGGGCGCGGCGCCACCCGGTCGACCGCCCCCACCTCCGACGCCAACGCGCTCCGCGCGGCCGTGCGGCGCGCCGACCGCGCCGCCGCCGCTACAACCCGCGCCGCCGCGCTGACGCCCAACCGCTGGCCACACGCCTGCCAGGGCTAGCCGGACGCGAGTCCCGGCGACGGTTCCGCCCGGCGACGCGAACGGCTCACCGGAGGGTGGATCGAGCCGTCTCTCTCACCGTGTCGCCGGCCCCGTCAGTCGCCTTGCCGACGACCACAAAACTCAGCTTGGAGAGGCGTTCGAGCGCCTTGCGTCCCTTCCGCGACAGGGCCAGGGCCACCTCCCTCTTCCCCGCGCCGGAGAAGCTGACCTTCCTGTCGACGAAAACGCCGACGAGCTTTCCCGGCGCCGGGCGGTGGGCGCCAGCCTCGAGCTTCACCATGCCAGTCAAGGTGACCGTCGCAGCCCTGCTCACCTTTGCGGCCACCACCAGCTTTCCGGTTCGAAGCAGCTTGCCAGGCGATGCCGGAACGATGCCAAGCGAGAGATCGAGCCTGGGGCGCGGCTCTTCGGGCGCCGGGGGTGGCTCCTCGGGCAGGCTGGGCGGCTGCAGCGCTGGCACGACCGTGTAGGCGATCGACGCGCTGTCGCTCAGGCCGTCCTTGGAGACGGCGGTCACCGTGTAGACGTGGCTTCCCAGAGTCGCTGTGTCCAGATGGCCGGCACCGCCGCTGCCGGTCATGGTGTCGTTTGAGTCGTGGCAGGAGGACAGGCCGGTCCCGCTCGTGCCCTCGCTGCAGGCAAATTTCGTCGGCACCGACTGTCCCAGGGCATAGGTGCCCCCCGTCGATGGGGCCGAGATCGACGCTGACGGAGGCGCGGCTACGGCCAGGGCCACCCTGGCGTTCGCGTAGTTACCCGAGGGGTCCGCCACCTGGTAGGTGAATGAATCGCCTCCCGCGTAGCCCAGGGTGGGCGCATAGGCAAACGACCCGTCGTCGTCGAGCGTCAGGGCACCGTGCGCGGGAGGGCTGAGGACGCTCACCGAGAGCGGGACGCCGCTGGGACCCGAAGCGTCTGAGAGCACGCCGGAGGCGGCAGCGACTACCAGTTCCTGGTCTCGCGTGGTCAGGTACTGGTGAGCCACCGCCACGATCGGGTCCAGATAGGCAATGGATACCTGCCCATCGCCGCTCCGGGTGCCGCCAGTGAAGGTGGGCGCGAGCCCGGGCGCGGCGTAGCTGGAGCCCCCGCCGCCGCCACCGGCGCCTGCCAGGTCATCGCATGCGTCTGTCGCCGGGCCGCCCCCCGGGCCCCCCCCGCCGTAGCCCCCCCCCCCCGCGCCCCCCGCACCCGGCCCCCCCCCCCCCCCCCCGGAACGCCCCCCCCCCCCCCCCCCCCCCCCCCCCCCCCCCCCCCCCCCCCCCGG
>CAZQET010000292.1:0-15684 GCA_964591825.1 uncultured Conexibacteraceae bacterium | reverse complement strand
CGGGCACGTAGAACGGTCCCACCCGCGCCACGGGCGGGAAGTGGCTCATCGCGACGAAGGGAACGCGCGCCTTGAAGCAGGCCGAGTTGATCCAGCGCTCGATGTCGTGCGCCGGCCAGTCGCAGGCGTCGATCACCACGTCGTAGTCCCTGATCGTCTCCACCACAGCCGCCTCGCTGTCGAGCTTCTGCACCCGCGGCTCGATCCGCGTCGAGGAGTTGAAGCCGCTCAGCCGCTCCGCCGCCGCCTCGACCTTGAAGCGCCCGATGTCCGCCTCGCCGTAGAGCACCTGGCGATTGAGGTTGTTCAGCTCGACCCGGTCGAAGTCGAGCAGCAGCATCTCGCCGATGCCGCAACAGGCCAGGTTCAGCGCCGACCAGCCGCCCAGCCCCCCAACGCCGAGCACGGCGATCCGGGCCCTTTCCAGCCGCTCCTGGCATTCGGAGGCGGTCGGCCCGTCGGTGATGTCGGCGAAGTAGCGCAGCTGCCTGTCGAAGCGCTCGACCACCGAGTCGGCGATGCGGTCGTCGTCGGCGGCGTCCTCGACCACGCCCAGCTCCTCGAACTGGGCCAGCAGCGCGCCGACCTCCTCCTCGCCGAACTCGTCGATCAGCTCCGTTTCGGTGCGTTTGCCGTCGAGGGCGCGCAGCAGGCGCAATCCCTCCTCGTCGGGATCCTCGATGTGGATGTCGTTGCCGGCGCTGGGCCGGAGCAGGTACACGTCCCCGTTGGGGGCTTCCATCTGCTGCGTGGTGCGCTTCAGTCGGGGTCTTTTCAAGCTGCCCACCTCCTCTGGATACGCTTGAGACCAGGCAAATACTCAAAAAAGTTCCAATTAATCCTGACAACACGCAAGAAAGGCGCGAGATGCGGTGAGCCACGATCTATCGTGGCCTGACACCCCAACCTCGGGAGGTACCCGTGAAAGCACGCAAGTCGATGCGCGAGCTGAAGGAGCTGAAAGGGCTGAAGACGTTCTTCGACCGCCGCCAGATCGAAGCCCTGGGCCACCCGGTCCGGGAGCACGCTCTGGCCGTGTTCAACGAACGAGTCGCCAGCGGCAAAGAGATCGCCGACGAACTCGGCACCGACGTCAGCACCTTCTACCACCACGTCGAGCAGCTGGAGAAACTGGGCTTCATCGAGCGGGTCGACACGCGCAGGAGGCGCGGCGCGAGCGAGCACTTCTTCAAGGCGAAGAGCACTGTCTTCTTCGATGACGAGGCGATGCGAAAGCTGCCGGCCTCGCTGCGATCAGATCTGACGACGAGCTTCGTTCAGCGGATGGTCGACGAACTGGCCACGGCCTTGAGGAAGCGTGGGGGAGCGCTCAGCCGGAATGGCGACGAGCATATGAGCAGCATTCCCGGCAGGGTTGACGAGCAAGGCTGGCGAGAAGTGACCGGCTTGCTGGGTGAGACGCTGCAGCGCCTGTCGGCGATTCTGGAGGGCAGCGCGGCGCGGCTCAAGGAAGGCGCCGAGCCGGTGGCGATGAGCGTCGCCATGTTGGCGTTCGAAACCGACCCGGCGGGCGAGGAGGGAGCCGCTGCTACCGAGACAGCTCCCGCGCCCTAGCGAAGACCGCGTCCAGCATCGGCTCGGTGAGTCGGCCGGTGAAGGTGTTCTGCTGGCTCGGGTGGTAGCAGCCGAGGAGGGTCCACTCGCCCACCGCGGCCTCGGCTCCGTGACCGAAGGCCGGCTTCGGTCGCGGCGTCTCCTCGCCGAGCGCCCGCAGTGCCCGCAGGGCGCCGTCCCAGGCGAAGCCGCCCAGGGCGACGATCGTCTGGCAGCGGGAGAGCAGCCGCAGCTCGCGCTCGAGGTAGGGAAGGCAGTTGTCGCGCTCCTCGGTGCTCGGGCGGTTGGCGGGAGGCGCGCAGCGCACGACGGCCGTGACGTAGGCGTCGCGCAGCCGCAGCCCGTCGCCGCGGTCGGTGCTCGTCGGCTGGTTGGCGAAGCCCGCCCGATGCAGGGCCGCGTAGAGCCAGTCGCCCGAGCGGTCCCCGGTGAACATGCGGCCCGTGCGGTTGGCGCCGCTCGCGGCCGGCGCCAACCCGACGATTGCGAGGCGAGCGTTCTCGTCGCCGAAGCCGGCAAGCGGTCGTGCCCAGTAGGAGTCGCCCTTGAAGCGACGTGGCGGGTTGGCCGCGCACGACTCGCGCCACTCGACGAGGCGCGGACAGCGCCTGCAAGCGTGGATCTCAGACCCGAGCTGTCCGATCGACCCCACCTGAGATTCGTTGGCCATCGCCAGCATCATTGCCGAGCTGAGAGTAGAGCGACGGGATCGCCCTCGGCAAAGCCGAGCCCGATCCCGCCATGCCAAGCTCGTTTCTACCGACCCTTGAGAGTCGACAGCTGAGGGACGACATCGTCCGTTTTCGTGATCTTCACCCTGCCTCACCCCCTTCGCAATCGTCAGCTCTTGCGGCTGGGGGTCGCGACCCATCCGGTACAACGCTTTAGACCTTCCCATTGCTGGAAAAAGTTCCAGTATTAAGTCGATTGCCTGCAAAGATCCGAATTTGGTTTGCAAAGTCGGCTTTGCGTCCAATACCATGGAGTGGTTGAAGGCAGCAAAAACGAAACGAGGAGTCACTTTGGCTGCAAGAACGAAGACCAAGACCCAAAAGAAGACCGGGATGGATCAGAGGCTCGTCAAGGCGCTGGCGCATCCGCTGCGCGTCGAGATCCTGATGATCCTCAACGAGCGCATGGCCAGCCCCAACGAACTCTCCAAGGAGCTCGAAGAGGGCCTCAGCCAGGTCAGCTACCACGTCAAAGTCCTCAAGGACTTCGAATGCATCGAAATGGTCAAGACCGAGCCTCGCCGGGGAGCGGTCGAGCACTACTACCGAGCAACCGCGCGAGCGTTCTTCACCGATGCGGATTACAAGCACCTGCCCGAATCCATCAAGCCCGGCGCCACCGCCGCGGTCATGCGGATGCTGATGGATGACGTCAGCACGTCCCTCGAGGGCGGATCCTTCACCGCTCGCGACGACATGCACCTGAGCTGGACACCCGGCGTCGTCGACGAGCAGGGTTGGACCGAACTCGTAGAGCTCGTCAACGAGACGCTCGCGGGCGTGATCAAGATTCACGAGACCAGCGCCAAGCGCCTGTCCAGGTCCGGTGAGGAGGCGATCCCGGCAACGAGCGTGCTGATGAATTTCGAGAGCCTCAGCCCCGAGGCAAAGTCGGCGAGAAAAGGCGCGAAAAAGACCCGAGCCAGGAAAAAGGTCAAGTAGCCCTAGTAATTTCGAGTAAAAGCGGCTAGAACTCCTCGTAAGCTTCGCGCCCATATATGGGCACGGAGCGAGCAATTGCCATCAGCAGGCGGCGGCGCGGCTTCGGCCGCGCCGCGGTCTTTCTGGGGGTCCTCGCCCTTCTCGTCTGTGGCTGCGGACGCAGCGGGCACGGCGCGGCGACCGACAGTGACAAGGCGGCCGACGTCGAAATCCTCAACGGGCTGCTGACCCGGGAACTGACAGCGGTCGCCGCCTACGACGAGCTGCTGCCGCTGTTGCGCGGCCAGGCAGCGGTCGTCGTCGCCCGGCTGCGTGGCCAGGATCAGGCCCACCTCGACGCGATCACCAAGGCGATCCGCGGGGTGGGGGGCGAAACCGACGCCGAAGCGGGTGCGCTGGAAGCGCCCGGCCCGAAGACGCAGGAAGAGGCCCTGCTGCTCGCCTACGAAGAAGAGAGCGACTCGCTCGGGCTGGCGCTCGACGCGCCGCCGCACGTCAACACCCCGGCGCCGCGGGTGCTCGTCTCGGCCCTAGCCGCGAGCCACGCCCAGCACCTGGTCGTCCTGCGCCAGCTGCTCGGCGTGCCGCTCTCGGACGCCGTTCCGCACGCCTTCGAGGACGGCGCGGAGCCGCCGCCTCCCACTCCGCCTGTCAAAGCGCGATGATGCACGCGTGACGGCACCTCTCTACGCGATCGGCCGCTTCTGCTCCCGCCATCACTGGCCGACGATCGGTGTCTGGATCGTCGCTGCCGTCGCGCTCGTCCTCTTCGGCCAGGCGGGCGCGAGCAAGACCAACGACAACCTGACGCTGCCGGGCACGGGCTCGACCAAGGCCACCGAACTGCTCGAAGACAAGCTGCCCGAACAGGCATTTGGCAGCAACCCCCTCGTCTTCCAGGCCAAGGCGGGTGAAGCGCTGACCCAGAAGCGCTACTCGACGGCGATCGACGAAAGCGTCAAACGGCTCGAAGGCCTGCACTACGTCAACTCGGCGGTCAACCCGATCAGCCCCCAGGGCGCCGCCTTCCTCAGCAAAGACCGCTCGGTTGCCTACGTGCCGGTCGTGCTCGGTGTCGGCCCCAGCGAACTGACCGAAACCCAGGCGCAGGCGGTGCTCGACGCCGGCAACCCGGCGGTCGCCGCCGGGCTCAAGGTCTCGATCGGCGCCTACGTTGGCCAGCAGCTCTCCAAGCCGGACACGGGGGCCAGCGACGCGATCGGGATCGCGGCCGCGATCGTCATCCTCCTCTTCGCCTTCGGCACCGCGACGGCGATGGTGCTGCCGATCTTCTCGGCGATCACCGGCCTCGCCTGCTCACTCTCGATTATCCGCCTGCTCGAGCACGTGGTGCAGGTGCCGAGCGTCGCCGCGACCCTGGCGACGATGATCGGCCTCGGCGTCGGCATCGACTACGCGCTCTTCATCGTCACCCGCCACAAGCTGCAGCTGGCCGACGGGATGGACCTGCGCGAGTCGGTCGCGCGGGCGACGGCGACCGCCGGCGGAGCCGTCGTCTTCGCCGGCTTCTCGGTCGTGATCGCGCTCTGCTCGCTCGCCTTCGCCGGCATCCCGCTGGTCTCGACGCTCGGCTTCACGGCGGCGATCGCGGTGGTCGTCGCCGTCGCTGCGGCGGTCACGCTGCTGCCGGCGATGTTGGGGGCACTCGACTACCGGATCAACTCGCTGCGCGTGCAGTTCGGCAAGACGCACCCCGACGAAGCCGAGCCGCACGGCTGGCGTCGCTGGGCGCGGGGGGTTGCCTCGCGGCCGTGGCGCTCCGCCCTCGTTGCGCTGGCCGTGCTGATCGTGCTCGCGATCCCGCTGTTGCAGCTCGAGCTCGGCCAGAACGACATCAGCGCCCTGCCCAAGTCGACCACGGCGCGGCAGGCCTACGACGGTTTGACGCAGGGCTTCGGCCCGGGGGTCAACGGGCCGCTGCTGATCGCCTCCGAATTCGAAAGCCCGGCGGAAGCGAAAGCCGTGCTGCCGCGCTTGGAGAAAGCGATCGCCGGCGCCCACGACGTCGCCGGGGTCTCCGAACCGACGCTCGACAAGACGGGGACGAGCGCCGTCTTCACCGTGATCTCCAAATCGGCGCCGTGGGCGGACGAGACCGTCACCCTGGTCGAAGACCTGCGCGAAGAAACGATCCCCGGGGCGCTGAAGGGGACCTCGGCGAGCTCCTACGTGGGCGGCCAGACCGCCGGCTACATCGACCTCGCCACCCAGATCAGCGACAAGCTGCCGCTGATGATCGGCATCGTCGTTGCGCTCAGCTTCATCGTCCTGCTGCTCGCCTTCCGCTCGCTGCTGGTGCCGGTCAAGGCGGCGGCGATGAACCTGCTCTCGGTGGCGGCCGCCTACGGCGTCGTCACCGCGGTCTTCCAGCTCGGCTGGGGCTCCTCGCTGATCGGCCTCGACCACGCGATCCCGATCGTCAGCTTCGTACCGCTGCTGATGTTCGCGATCCTCTTCGGGCTCTCGATGGATTACGAGGTCTTCCTGCTGACGCAGATGCGCGAGCACTACCAGGAGACCGGGGACGAGAAGGAGGCCGTGGTCGAAGGCCTCGCCAACACCGGCCGCGTGATCACCTCGGCGGCGGCGATCATGGTCTGCGTCTTCACCAGCTTCGTGCTCAACGGCAACCCGATCGTCAAGGAGTTCGGAGTAGGGCTGGCGGTGGCGATCGCGATCGACTCGACCCTGGTCCGCTGCCTGCTGGTGCCGGCGATCATGGTCCTGCTCGGCAAGTGGGCCTGGTGGATGCCGAGCTGGATGGATCGCTTCCTCCCCCACATCAGCATCGAGGGCGAGGAATACTTCGCCCGCCGCGACGCGGCCCTCGCCGCGGAAGGTGCCGGCGCTGGTGAGGTCGCGGTCGGCGCCGGCGTCTCGCCCGACGATGAGGCATGAGCGGTGTTCCCGCTCAACCTGCCTAACGCGCTGACGCTTCTGCGCATCCTCGCCGTGCCCGTCGTGGTCGTCGCGCTGCTTGGCGAGACTCCCAATGGCGACGCTCTCGCAGCCGCGGTCTTCGCGCTCGCCGCCGCCACCGATGGCCTCGACGGCTACTTCGCCCGGGCGCGTGGCTCGGTCACGACCTTCGGCAAGCTGATGGACCCGATCGCCGACAAGCTGCTGATCGTCGCGGCGCTCGTCTCGCTCGTCTCGCTCGACCGGCTCGAAGCGTGGGTGGCGATGGTGATCATCGCCCGCGAGTTCGCCGTCACCGTGATGCGCGTGATCGCCGCCGAGCGCGGCATCGTGATCGCCGCCAGCTGGCTGGGCAAGGCGAAGACGGTGCTGCAGATCGCCGCCGTCTTCGCCCTGATCGCCGCCAACCCCGCGCCGGCCTGGGTCGACGCCCTCGTCTACCTCGCCGTCGCCGCCACCCTGATCAGCGGCGCCGACTACTTCTTCGGCCTCCGCCGCCGCATAGAGGCCGAGCGCGCCTCCCGTCGCTTCCCCGCGCGCAACCCGTAACAACGCTTCTCCCCTTGATGCGGGGATAAAGCGTTGCACCCATGGGGGCGCGGCGGCGGGTTAGGCGGCTGGGGCCTCCAGCCACTCGCGCGTCGTCATGTGGCGGGATCGGTGCTCGCCGCTTGTGAGCTCCTCGCGTAGCTCGTCGATGGTGCCGTAGCGCTCGGCGACGACGTTGTGGCGGTGGATCGTCTCGAGGTTCTCCTGGCGGGCCATGACGAAGGCCTCGGCCGGCAGGTCGGGGTAGCCCTCGACCACGGCACGGATCATCTCGCGCACGCAGTCCTCGACGAAGCGCGGCTGGGCGTGCGCCTTGGCGACCACCGCGAGCTCGTCGGGGCGCTTCATCAGCTCGTAGATCTCCGAGCTCATCGAGCCCTCGACGATGCGCAGCAGCTCCGGGGCGTCGATCCAGCTGGGCCCGCCCTCGGGGCAGCCGATCCACAACGTGCCGATGCCGCGCTGGTTGTGGGTGGCGACGGGCACCGCCTCGATCGCGCGCTCGACCTGCTCGGCGTCGAAGCCGGCATCTGCCAGCCGTTCGCGTCCCAGCTCGGCAACCATCTCCTGGGCGCAGGGGCAGGCGGTCATGCCCTGGGCCTGGACCCCGGTCAGCGTGCGCGTGCCGTGCTCGGAGGCGACGGCGGTGCCGAAGAGGCCGTAGATCTCCTGGGTCGAGTGGCCGCTGGCCGGCGTCTCCACCGTCTCCGGGTAGCGCGCCTCGACCGAGACCTCGGCCCGCAGGCCACTCTGGCGCTCGCGCACATGCTCGGCGATGTGCGCCGCCAGTACCTCGGCGCGGAAGGCCTCGCCGAGCACGACCTCGTCGATCGCCTCGCCGACGATCTCCTCGAAGCGCGACATGTGGACGCCGGCCTGGCGCGGCTCGAGGTCGACGAAGCACTCGAAGTTGGCGTGGTAGAGGTTCTCGGCGCCGTCGGCTCGCACCCGGATCACCTTCTCGACGCCGGTCACGCCGACCCGCGAGAGGCTGACCTGGGTCACGGGCACCGACGACTGCACGTCGGGGGCGGAGCGGGCGGGCGTGATCGTCGTGCGGCTGGCCAAGGGCTCATGAAGCGTATGCGACCGGGCTCGCCGGCCGGCGCCCAGCTCCCCCCAGCGACCCGCCGCCGCCCTCCATCGAACCGATTTCTCTGCCTATACTTCGCGGCGGCCGGAGCGTTGGGGTCGGCTGCCCCATGAGGAGGGGGAGAGGGTTGCAGCAGCGGAGGCAGTGAGATCGAACCGTTGGAGACGGTCCCCCAGGGGCTGGAGCGGGATTCGGATGAGCAGCCGTTTGCGGAGCCGGAGGAGCTGCGCGGACTGATCGCGTTGGGCCGCGAGCGCGGCTACCTCACCTTCGAGCAGATCGCGACCACGCTCGAGGAGGTCGAAGTCACCAAGGAGCAGATCTCCGGACTGCACGCTCACCTGGTCGAGCAGGGGGTCGAAGTCCTCGCCGAGGAGGGCGTCGACGCTTACAAGGAACAGCGCGAGGCCGATTCAAACGGCGCCTCAGCCTCCTCCTCGGCGGACAAAGCCGAGCTGGACCTGACGGTCGAACCGAGCCTCGACTCGCTGCGCCTCTACCTGCGCTCGATCGGCCAGGTGGACCTGCTCACTGCGACGCAGGAGGTGGAGCTGGCGAAGCGGATCGAGCGCGGCGACATGATCGCCAAGCGGCAGATGGTCGAGGCCAACCTGCGCCTCGTCGTCTCGATCGCCAAGGGCTACCTCGGCCGCGGCCTCAGCTTCCTCGACCTGATTCAGGAGGGCTCGCTGGGCCTGATCCGGGCGGTGGAGAAGTTCGACTACCGCCGCGGCTACAAGTTCTCCACCTACGCGACCTGGTGGATCCGCCAGGCGGTGACCCGGGCAATCGCCGACAAGGCGCGGACGATCCGCATCCCCGTCCACATGGTCGAGAAGCTGAACCGCGTTACCCACGTCGAGCGCCAGCTGGTGCAGACGCTGGGCCGGGAGCCCGAGCCGGAGGAGATCGCCGCCGAGCTGCGCTGGCCGCTAGAGGAAGTGCGGGACATCCTGCGCGTCTCCCAGCTGCCCGTCTCGCTGGAGAAGCCGATCGGCGACGAGGACGAATCGCAGCTCGGCGACTTCGTCGCCGACGAAGAGGTGGCACAGCCCTTCGAGGAGGCGAGCGAGCACCTGCAGCGCGAGGGCGTGCGGCGCGCGCTCGACGCCCTGCCCGAACGCGAGCGGCAGGTGATCGAGCTGCGCTACGGGCTCTCCGGCCTCGAACCGCTGACCCTGGAGGAGGTCGGCAAGACCTTCGGCGTCACCCGCGAGCGGATCCGCCAGATCGAGACCAACACGCTGAAGAAGCTGCGCGCACTCCCCGAGGCGCAGATGCTGCGCGAGGCCAGCTGAGCCGCGCGCTCAGCGAGGCTCCAGGACGATCACCGAGATCGCTCGCTCGAGCTTCTCCTGGTAGTCGTCGAAGCCGGCGTACTGCTCGTTGTGGTCGCGCCAGAGGCGCTCCCGCTCCTCGCCCCCAGCGACCCGGGCCCGCACCGGGTAGCGGTGGCGCCCGACCTCGACCTCGCCCTCCGGCTTCGCCTTCAGATTGAGCGACCAGGCCGGGACCTTGGCGTTGCCGGCGTTGGTGTCGATGACGACCACGTTCTCGCCGTCCTGCAGGTAGACGACTGGCGCGGTGCGCTGCTGGCCCGACCTGCGTCCCGTCGTCGTCAGCAGCAGGACGGGCGCGCGGTTGACCCTGCCGCCGATCCGCCCACCGCTGAGCCGGTAGAGCGGCACGTTGAGCTTGCCGACCCAGCGCAGGCCGGTCGCTCCGAGTGAGCTCGAGAAGCCGGCGATCGCGTGGTCACTTGGCATCGCGCGGAGTATCCCATCCGAGGGCAGGCGTGCCTGAGTTTGTGTCCTCATAGCGATACACAAAGTCAGGCACGCCGGGGGTAGAGTGGTCGAGATGGCTGAGCCGCATCCCTTTCGCCGTGCCGCCGAAGCGAAGGACCTCGATCTGCTCGTCGAGACCCTGCGCGAGGACGTCGAGCTGCACAGCCCGATCCTCTTCCGCGGCTTCGAGGGCCGCGACGTCGTTGCCCAGGTGCTCACCCACGTCGCCGCCACGCTCGAGAACCTCACCTACGTCGACGAGCTGCACGAAGGCGGCTCGGTCGTCCTTCGCTTCAAGGCCAAGGTCGGCGATCGCGAGCTCGAGGGCATCGACTTCCTCGAGCTCGACGAGGAGGGCCGCGTCGCCGTCCTCACCGTCTTCATGCGCCCGATGTCGGCCCTCAAAGCCTTCAACGAGCAGATGGCGGAGCGGCTCGGCGTGGTGTAGAGGCTGCAGCTTTCTGTCTGCAGGCTGCCGTATTCTGTTTGAGGTGAAGCGAAGGATCAACCGCAGTCAGCAAGGCGATCTGGGCGAGGCTTCTGCGATCGAGTGGCTGACGAGCGTTGGGGCAACTGTCTTCGTTCCGATTGGACACAGTCCGGACGTTGACTTGATCGCGTCAGCTCACGGACGCGTGCTCCGGGTGCAGGTCAAGACATCGATTCAACGGGTCGCAACTCCATCTGGCGCCGAACGCAGCGCGGTCTTGCTTGCGACGCGTGGCGGCAATCAGAGCTGGAATGGCGCCACCAAGAAGATCGATCCGGATCGGTTCGATTACCTCTTCGCGCTCACCGGTGATGGGCGAAGATGGTTCATCCCCTCGATCATGCTCGAGGCTTCGACCGCCATATCCCTCGGTGGACCCAAGTACGCGGAGTTCGAGATCGAGCCGACAAGGCCGCTCGATCAGCTCGTATATGGCGAGGGCGCATATATAGAATCGCCCCCGCAGGGGGAGTATCCAAGCGGTCAACGGATGGCGACTGTAAATCGTCCGGCTCAGCCTTCGCAGGTTCGAATCCTGCCTCCCCCATTTCGCTCTAGAAAGGGCTTTCAACCATCTCGCTACGAGCGAGCGCGAGGTCAGTCGGGCCAGTGTCTGGTCAACCAGAAGCGTCGCGTCACGTTGCCGCAACGGGTCTGCATCGAGGCAGGTTTGGAAGACAACGATCGACTGTTGGCCCGAAGCGACGGTGACGGGAGGCTCGTGCTCGAACGGATCGAGCCACCGCCAAGCTCGGTAAGTTCTGTCGAGTGCCAGACTTCAACAACCGTGTGATTGCGATCGCCGGGGTGGCCGGCGGGCTTGGGCCGGTGGTTGCGGAGGCCTTGGCGGATGCGGGGGCGACGATCGGCGCGGCCGACGTCTCGCAGGAGAAGGCGGACGAGGTCGGGGCCGCTCTTGGACTCCCCGCCGAGCGCTGGGACGGACGGGCAGTCGATCTGCTCGAGGAGGACGCGGCCCGGGGCTGGTGCGCGGAGCTTCTCGAGCGCTTCGGACAGGTCGACGCGCTGCTGCACCTGGTCGGCGGCTGGCGCGGGGGAGAGCCGTTGGCAAGCGCGCCGCTGGCCGACTGGGACCTGCTGCACGACCTCCTGATCCGCACCGTCCAGCACACCACCCGCGCCTTCCACGACGCCCTGCTCGCCTCCGAGCATGGCCGTTTCGTCCTCGTCTCTTCCAAGCAGGCCCAGGCGCCGACCAACGCCAACGCCGCCTACGCCGCGGCCAAGGCCGCCGCCGAGGCCTGGACCCTCGCCCTCGCCGACGGCTTCGAAGGCACCGCCGCCACCGCCAACATCGTCGTCGTCGACGCCATCCTCACCCGGCGCATGCGTGAGGAGAGCCCAGAGCAGGACTTCCCCACCTTCACCCCGGCCGAGGACATCGCCGCCGCCCTCGCCTTCATCTGCTCGGACCGCGCAGAAAAGATGAACGGGCAGCGTTTCCCGCTTACGATGAGGGGATGAGCAAACCCGCCAAGGGCGAGATGACGATCGGCGAGCTGGCCAAGCGGACGGGAATGACGGTACGCAACATCCGCGCCCACCAGACCCGGGGGTTGCTGCCACCGCCGGTGGTCCGCGGCCGCACCGGCTACTACAACGAGGACCACATCGCCCGCATCGAACTGACGCGGGAGCTTCAGGCCGAGGGCCTCAATCTGGAGGCGATCCGCCGCATGGGGGAAAGCGTCAACGGGTCCGCAGAGGAGATCCACAATCTCACCCGCACCCTGCGCGCGCCCTCCGAACAGGAGGCGTCCGAAATCGTCGACCTCGCCGAGCTTGCCAGCCTCTGGAAGAAAGAGGTCGAGGAAGGCCGTGGCCTGGAGATGCTCGAACGGGGCGAAGAGCTGGGCGTCATTCGCTCGCTTCCCGGCGGCAAGGTCGAGGTGATCAGTCCGCGGATGATGAACGCCGCCGCCGCCCTGGCCGAGGTCGGCATGGAGCCCGACGCCGTCCTCGTCGTCGCCGAGAAGCTGCGCCGCAACGCCAACGAGATCGCCCAGCTCTTCACCGACCTCTTCCTCGAACAGGTGTGGAAGCCGTTCGACGAGGCCGGCCGTCCCCAGAGCGACTGGCCGAAGGTGCGCAAGACGCTCGAGCGCACGCGCCCGCTCGGCTCCGACGTGCTCATGGGCGTCTTTCAGATCGCCCTGGCGGAAGCGACCGACCGGGCCATCGCCGACACGATCCGCAGCGTCGCCCGCAAGAGCGAGCAGGCCGCCGCAGCCGGCGACAAAGGCTGACGGAAGCTCAGCGAACCGCCAGCGCCAGCTCTTCGCTTGCCACCTCGTGCCCCTCGTAGGGCAGCACGGCGAAGTACATCAGCGAGGGGAGGAGGGACTCGACGTCGCCGGCCTCGCCGCGGTTGAGGCGGGAATAGAGGAGCGCCTCGACGCCGCCGACGATGCCGGCGGCGGCGATCGCCGAGGGGGCGGGCTCGCCGGCGTGGACCTCGGCGCGGACCATCGAGTCGAGACAGGAGGAGAAGCGGTCGAGCAGCTCGTCGCGGCGGGCGAGGGCATCGGGGCAGGCGGCGCGGGCATCGACGATCAGTGACATCGCCGCATCGGGGTCCTCGGCGACGAAGTGGAGCACCTCCTCGAGCCCGAGGCGCAGACGTTCGCGCCAGTCCTCGCCGTCGAGCGCCGCAGTCTCCACCCGCTCACGCAGGCGTCCGGCGGCGGCGTCGAAGGCGGCGAGGAAGCAGGCCTCCTTGTTCTCGAAGTGCTCGTAGAAGGTGGGGCGGGAGACGCCGGCGCGGTCGAGCACCTCCTGGACGCTAACCTCGCGATAGCCGAGCTCGGCGGTGGCGCGCAGCATCCCAGCCAGCAGGCGCTCGCGCTGCACGGCGCTGACCAGGTCGGGCGGCAGCGAGCGGATGCCGGAGGGGAACTGCCCTTCGCCACCTGATAGAAGCTCGGCGGCGGCGCTGACGTCGGCCGCGGACCAGCTGTCGCCGAGCGCGGCAAGCAGCATCTCCTGGCTGAGTTCGACCCTGTCCGGTGGCATTGAGAAACTTAGTCGTTTCTGTTATAAATCCACTAAGTCCTCCAACGGTACCATCTGAGTCGCTGCCGTGCAAGGAAATCCGCCGGTCCGCAGGTATTCTTGCCCGCATGCCGCCGCGCGCACAGGCGAGGTCCGGGGCGAGGAGATCCAAGTCGGCGCCCGCGCGCCCGACGATCTCACGCGAGTTCGTCGCCGGCCACAAGCGCCGCCGGATCATGGACGCGATCGCCGAGCTGACCGCCGAAAACGGCTACGACGCAACCAAAATCGGCGACATCGTACGGCGCGCCGGGGTCGCGCGTAAGACCCTCTACGACAACTTCGAGGGCAAGGAGGAAGTCTTCCTCACCGCCTTCGACGCTGCTGTCGACGAGGCGATGGAGCGGATCGAAGCCGACTGCGCCGCCGTCGACGGTGAGTGGGAAGAGCAGGTCCAGGCCGGCCTCGCCGCCTTTCTGCGCTACGTCGCCGAGAACCCGGCGCTGGCGCGGATGTGCATGATCGAGGCGCTCTCGGCCACCCCGGCCGCGACCGAGCGCTACGAGCGGGCGATGCAGCGCTTCGTCGAGCTGACCAAACGCACCGTGCCCGACGGGCAGCGTCTGCCGGAGACGATCGAAGAGTCCCTGGTCGGCGGCGTCGCCTGGATCGTCTACCAGCAGATCCGCCGTGACGAGACGGAGCGGGCCGAGGAGCTTCTGCCCGAGCTCTCCGACTTCATGCTTGGCCCCTTCCAGCAGGCCGCCGAAGCCGGCGAAAAGAGTTAGGCGGAGCGGGGAGTCAGGCGACGGCGCCGTGCTGGCGCTCGAGCAGCGCGGTCAGCTCGGAGCCGAGCTCGGCCAGATGCTCGGCTCCGCCGGCGCCGATGCGGGCGCAGAGGAAGGCGAGGCAGGCGTCGATCAGGCGCTCGTCGAGCCGCGGTGGTCCGCCGGGCTCTTGATCTCGCCCGCGGCCGCGCCGCAGCATTCCGGCCAGGCGGGCGATCAACAGCCGCCGCGCGGCCGCAATCGCGCTCGCCTCGAGCGGCGCCGGCGCGCAGATCAGCTGCGCCGCGGCGGGCTCTTCGGCGAGGAAGGCGAGCCCCGCCTCGACCCCGGCGGCGATGCCGGAGAGCGGCGGCTCGCACTCCGCGCAGGCAGCCTCGATCCGCTCGCACAGTCGGTCGGCCGCCGAGACGTAGGCGGCCAGGGCGCAGTCCCAGAGGTTGCCGAAGTGCTTGTAGAAGGTGCTGGTCGAGACGTTGGCCAGCTCGCTGACGTGGGTCGTGGTGACGGCGGCGTAGCCGTGCTCGGCGAGCGCCTCGTTCATCGCCGCCAGTAGTCGCAGCCGCTGGTGCTCGGCGACGATGCCGGCGGGGATGCCGTGGCGACCTGTAGGCAGGCGGCGGGGCAGGGGGGTGCCGGCGTCGAAGGGGCCCGCCTCGCTTGGCTGCCCGCCGCCGAGCAACTCCAGTCGCGTCATCGTCCCGTCCCCTCGCCTGGGCGGGCGTCACGATCGCGCTCCAGCAGGAGCTTGGCCGCTTCGAAGGCCTCCTCGGCGGCGGCCTCGCCGAAGTAGGAGCCGACCGCCAGGTGCATCAGCTCCGGCAGCGTCTCCCAGATGCGGTTGGGGCTGCCCTCGGCGATCACGCCGCAGATCGCCGCCTCGATGCCGCCGACGACGAAGGCCCCGGTGGCCGGTGGCGGCTGCTCCCTGGCCGGCAGCTCGGCGCGGACGCTGTCGAGCGCCGCGGCGAGCCGCTCTGCTGCCTCCTCGTGCGTGGCCAGCGCCCGGCCGCCGGCGACCTGGACCTCGAGCAGCAGCGAGCGGGCGATCTCGGGCCGCTCGCAGGTGAGCTCGAAGAGGCGGACGAGGCTCGCCTGCACCGCCTCGCGCCAGCCGTCGGCGCCGATCGCGGCCTCCAGCAGACTGACTCCGAGCCGCTCGATCCAGACCTCATAGGCCTGCGCGAAGCAGTCCTCGAGGCTGTCGAAGTGGGCATAGAACTGCTTGCGGTGGCCGCCGCTGTACTCGAGCACCGCGCGCACCGAGGCGGCGCGGTAGCCGACCTCGCCGACCACGTGCAGCGCTCCCTCCATCTCGCCGGCGCGCACCGTCTCCTCGGGCGGTGCGGCCCGGCTGACTCCGGTCTCGACTGGGAGCGCCTCCCCGGCTGCCGCGCAAGCTTCTGGTCGCATTGCCATGCTGGCTCCTTGTCGCGTGCTGGACCCCAGAAACTGGGGCTGCTGGACAGAAACTAACTCTTTTTCTTCGGATATGCAACCTTTCCGAAAAGGGGTATGCTCGGAGACATGCAGTACCTCTCGCAGAGGCTCGCGGCGGACTCGCCCGAGGCGCGGGGTGCGAAGCGCTCCCGCCCGGTGGCTCTCGGCGACCAGCGCGAACGGATCCTCGACGCGGCCGAGGCGCTGGTCGCTGAGAAGGGCGCGGACGCGGCCTCGATCGAAGCGATCGTCAAGCTGGCCGGCGTCTCCTCGGTCACCTTCTATGAGCACTTTCGCGGCAAGGAAGAGTGCCTGCTTGCCGCCTTCGACCGGGCCGTGG
>CAZQET010000291.1:0-9182 GCA_964591825.1 uncultured Conexibacteraceae bacterium | reverse complement strand
CGCAGCGTTCCCTCATCGAGCTCGGGAATGCCACGGCGGCGGCGCATCTCGTTCTGGGCCTCGAGCATCTGCTGCACGTCGTCGATCTCGTTCTGGACCTCGACTTCAGGCGAGCGGGTCGGCTTCCAGTCGAGCAGCTCGGCGTTGTTGCCGGTGTAGAAGTGATCGATCAGGAAGAGGACGCCGACGATCAGCAGCACCATGCCAACTGTTCCGAGGACGAAAAGCACGGTCCCAGGATACGCGGCGCTCGGCGGTCCCCTTTAATCCCCGGCGTGGCCGAGGCTTACGTGGTCGATGCGATCCGCACGCCGATGGGCGCCTACCGCGGCGCCCTCGCCGGCGTGCGTCCGGACGACATGGCGGCGCACACGATCGGCGCAATCGTCGAGCGAACCAGGGTCGACCCCGAGCGGATCACGGATGTCTACCTCGGCGCCGCCAATCAGTCGGGTGAGGACAACCGGGACGTGGCGCGGATGGCGGCGCTGCTCGCCGGCCTCCCCCACTCGGTCCCCGGCGCCACTGTCAACCGGCTTTGCGCCTCCGGCCTCGAGGCGATCAACTGCGCCGCGCGTGCGGCGAAGCTGGACGAGGGCGACCTCTACCTCGCCGGCGGGGTCGAGTCGATGAGCCGCGCCCCCTGGGTGGTTGGCAAGCCCGAGCACGGCCTGCCCCGCGGCCCACAGACGATGCATGACACGACCCTGGGCTGGCGCTTCGTCAATCCGCGCATGGCTGGGCTCGGCGCCTCGACCGAGTCGATGGGCGAGACGGGGGAGAACGTCGCCGAGCGCTACGGGATCAGCCGCGAGGACCAGGACGCCTTCGGCCTGCGCAGCCACCAGCGCGCTGTCGCCGCCCAGGAGGCGGGGATCTTCGCCGAGGAGATCGTCCCGATCGAGGCACCGAAGGGACGCCGCGAAACGGTCACCGTCGATTGCGACGAGGGGCCTCGGCCGGACGCCTCGCTGGAGACGATGGCGAAGCTGCGCCCCGCCTTCCGCGAGGGCGGCACGGTCACCGCGGGTAACGCCTCGACCCTCAACGACGGCGCCGCCTGCACGCTGATCGCCTCCGAGAAGGGGGCCGAGGAGCTCGGCGCCGAGCCGCTCGCCCGCGTCGTCGCCTTCGGCGTCGCCGGTGTCGACCCCGCCTACATGGGCATCGGCCCCGCCCTTGCCATCCCCCGTGCGCTCGACGCCGCCGGCCTGACGCTCGACGACATCGACCTGATCGAGCTCAACGAGGCCTTCGCCTCCCAGGTCCTGGCCTGCGTCCGCGAGCTCGGCATCGACGAAGAGCGCCTCAACGTCAACGGCGGCGCGATCGCTCTCGGCCACCCCCTCGGCTGCACCGGCGCCCGCCTCACCACCACCCTCGTCCGCGAGCTCCATCGCCGCAGCGCCAAGTACGGCATCGCCACCATGTGCGTTGGCGTCGGCCAGGGCCTCGCCACCGTCTTCGAAGCGGTCTAACCGACCGCCAAACCCGTTCCGGTGCGACTTATGGACCTGTGAGGTCCATAAGTCGCACCGGAAGCGGTGGGCTAGTAGCCTCGCCGGCCGATGGCGACTGAACTGAGGGAGCTGGCGAGTGTGGACGGGCGGATCACGGAGACCGCTGCGGCTGTCGTGCCGCTCAAGGACGACGGGTTGTATCGGGGGGACGGGGCATTCGAGGTGATCCGGCTGTATGAGGGCAGGCCGTTCGCGCTCGGTGACCACCTCGACCGGCTCGGCCGCTCGGCCGCCGCGATCGAGCTCGAGTTCGACCGCGGCGCGCTGGAGGCAGAGATCGAGGCGCTGCTCACCGAGCTGGGCGAGGCCGACGGACAGCTGCGGCTGATCGTCACTCGCGGCAGCCGGCGGCTGGCGATGACCGAGCCGATCCCGGCCCACGCCGAGACCGTCGGCGTCGCCACCGTCACCTACTCGCCCAGCGTGATCCTCAACGGCGTCAAGTCGCTCTCCTACGCGGCCAACATGCAGGCAACGCGGCTGGCCAAGGCGCAGGGAGCCGACGAGGCCGTCCTGGTGCAGCCCGACGGGATCGTGCTCGAGCCCCCGACCTCGTCGATCTTCTGGGTCTCACCGCAGGGGACCCTGCGCACGCCGGCGCTCGACAACGGCGTGCTCGAGTCGATCACCCGAGATCGGCTGGTCAAGGCGCTCAACGTCGAGGAGGGTGCCTGGCCCGTCGCGGACCTGCGCGCCGCCAAGGAGGCTTTCCTCGCCTCGACCACGCGCGAGATTCAATCTGTGTCCGCAATCGACGGTGCCGAACTCGACTCGGCCCCCGGTCCCCGCACCCGCGAAGCGCAGGAAGCCTTCGCCGCAACGCTCGGAAAGGAGCTTTGAGTTGGACTTCCAGTTGACCGATGAGCAGCGATTGATCTCGGAAACGGCGCGTGAATTCGCCGACAAGGAGATCACCCCGCGGGTCAAGGAGAACGACCGCGCCGGCCGTTTCGACCGCGAGTTGGCGAGCAAGCTGGGCGAGGTCGGCTACCTCGGCGCGCCGGTCTCCGAGCAATACGGCGGCCGCGGCCTCGACTACATCGGCTACGGACTGATCGTCGAACAGGTCGGCCGCGCCGACTCCTCCGCCCGCACCGTCGTCTCCGTGCAGACCTCGCTGGTCGCCGGCTCGATCGAGAGGTGGGGCACGGAGGAGCAAAAGCAGCACTGGCTGCCGCGGCTCTGCTCGGGCGAGGCACTCGGCTGCTTCGGCCTGACCGAGCCCGACACCGGCTCGGACGCCGCCAACCTGCGCACCCGCGCGACCAAGACCGATTCCGGCTGGTCGATCAGCGGCCAGAAGATGTGGATCAGCATGGCCAACTTCTCCGAGGTGGCGCTGATCTTCGCCCAGACCGACCCTGAGAAGAAGCACAAGGGACTCGCCTGCTTCCTCGTCCCCACCGAGAGCGAGGGCTTCACTACGCAGGAGATCCACGGCAAGCTCGGCCTGCGCTCCTCCGACACCGGCGAGATTTCGCTCGACGGCGTCGAGGTCGGCGAGGACGCCATGCTCGGCGAGATTGGCGACGGCTTCAAGGTCGCGATGAGCGCCCTCGACAACGGCCGCTACAGCGTCGCCGCCGGTTGCGTCGGCATCTGCGAAGGCTGCGTGGAAGCTTCCGTTGCCTACGCCAAGGAGCGCAAGCAATTCGGCGTCCCCCTCGCCCGCTTCCAGCTCGTGCAGGAGATGATCGCCGACATGATCCTCAAGCGCGACGGGGCGCGGATGCTGGTCTACCGCGCCGGCGTGCTCAAGGACGAAGGGAGGCCGAACACGACCGAGACCTCAGTGGCGAAGCTCTACGCGACCGAGTCGGCGGTCGAATGCGCCAACCTGGCGATCCAGGTGCACGGCGGCTCCGGCTACGTCGACGACTACCCGGTCGAGCGCTACCTGCGCGACGCCCGCGTGACGACGCTGTACGAGGGCACCTCGCAAATCCAGAAGCTGATCATCGGCCGCGCCGCAACCGGGATCAACGCGATGACCCCGATGGCGATCGAGTAAGTCGTGCCCGATCTGGTCGAGAGCTCGCGCGAGGGTCACGTCGCCCTCCTGCGCCTCAACCGACCCGAGGCGCGCAACGCGCTCTCGCCGGAGCTGATGGAGGAGCTGGCGAGCGAGCTCGAGCGCCTCGATCCCGACCCCGAGGTGCGCTGCGTCGTCGTCGCCGGCTCCGACAAGGTCTTCGCCGCGGGCGCCGACATCAAGGCGATGGCGGAGCGCAGCTTCGCCGAGACGCTGCGCCATCCCGCCGCCACCTTCTGGAAGCGGCTGGCGGCGATCAAGACCCCGATAATCGCGGCGGTCTCCGGCTACGCCCTGGGCGGCGGCTGCGAGCTGGCCCTCGCCTGCGACATGATCGTCGCCGCCGAGAGCGCCACCTTCGGCCAGCCCGAGATCAACCTCGGGATCATCCCCGGCGGCGGAGGGACGCAACGGCTCGCCCGGGTAGTAGGCAAGCAGCGGGCGATGGAGTACGTGCTGACCGGGAGGCGCTCCAGCGCCGCCGAGGCGGAGGCGATGGGCCTGGTCAACGCGGTCGCTCCCGACGACGCCTGGCTCGAGCGGGCGATGGATCTCGCCCGCGAGGTTGCCGCCAAGCCCCCGATCGCCTCCCGCCTCGCCAAGCAAGCCGTACTCGCCGCAGAGGAGACCGCGCTCAGCGCCGGACTCGAGAGCGAGCGCCGTCTCTACGAGCTGGCGATGGCAACTGACGACCGCGTCGAGGGCATGCAGGCGTTCCTAGAGAAGCGCGAGCCGGAGTTCAAAGGTCAATGACCTTCCGGCGCGAGTTCTGGACCTGTGAGGTACATAAGTCGCACCGGAGCGAAGAGCGATGAAGGTCGAGCGGGTCGGCGTGGTCGGCGCCGGGACCATGGGGGCCGGGATCGCTCAGATCGCCGCGCTGGGCGGATATGAGACGCGGCTGCACGATCCAATTGGGGCCGCGCTGGAGACGGGCATCGAGCGACTCCACGCATCGCTGGCCAAGGGCGCGGCCAAGGGGCTCTGGAGCGACGCCGATGCCGACGCCGCCAGCGGCCGGGTCGGCGTAGCGACCAGCTTCGAGGATCTCGGCGAATGCGACCTCGTGATCGAGGCCGCGCCCGAGGATTTGGCGCTGAAGCGCGAGCTGTTTGCCACGCTCGCCGAGGCCTGCGGGCCGGAGACGATCCTCGCCAGCAACACCTCCTCGCTGCCGGTCACCGCGATCGCGACCGAGGTCCCGCACCGCGAGCGCGTCGTCGGCATGCACTTCTTCAACCCGCCGGCGCTGATGAAGCTGGTCGAGGTGGTCGCCACCGCCGACTCCTCGCCGGCGGCGCTCGCCGCCACCACCGAGGTCGGCGAGCGGATGGGCCGCACCCCGATCCAGGCCAAGGACAGTCCCGGCTTCATCGCCAACCGCCTCGCCCGGCCGTTCAGCCTCGAGTCGCTGCGGATGCTTGCCGAGGGCGTTGCCGACGCGCCCACGATCGACCGCGTCTGCCGCCTCGGCGGCGGCTTCCGCATGGGCCCCTTCGAGCTGATCGACCTGATCGGCCTCGACGTCAACCTCTCCGTCGCCCGCTCCTTCTACGCCCAAGGCGGCGAGCCGCAGCGCTGGCGGCCCAGCCCGATCCAGGAAGAGCTGGTCGCCGCGGGCCAGCTGGGACGCAAGAGCGGCCGGGGCTATTACGACTACGCCGATCCGCCCAACCCCGCTTCCGCCGCTCCTTCGCACAAGCTGGCGAGGGCAGCGAACGGTGGAACGGGAGAGTTCACGCTCGACCCCGAGCGACTAGCCGCGCTCGACCCCGCCGCCCCGGCGATCCTTCCCCGCCTCATCGCTCAGATCGCCAACGAGGCAGCCTTCGCGCTGGAAGAGGAGGTCGGCTCGCCGGCCGACATGGACACGGCGATGCGGCTCGGCTTCAACTGGCCGCTCGGCCCGCTCGAGATGACCGGCGCGATCGGCGCCGCTCGCGCCGTCGAGCTGCTCGGCGCCCTGCGCGGCGAGCACGGCGACGCCTACGCGATCGCCCCGCGCCTGGCCGCAGGCGTCGCAGAGGACTCGGCCTAGAGCCGGCCGACCGAGTCGCCGGGATGCGGGAGCTTCTCCCGGACCCGGTGGGCAAGCGCCACGGCCATCGCCCCGTCGCCGACCGCTCCGCCGACGCGGCGCGGCGCCCCGTGACGCACGTCGCCGGCGGCGAAGAGGCCGGGCACGCTCGTCTCCAGTGCCAAGGGGTCGCGCTCCAGTGGCCACTCTTCGGGGGGCTTGCCCTCGTGGATCAGGTCGGGCCCGGTGAGGATGAAGCCTCCCGAGCCAACGCGAACGCCGGTGCCGGCGGCCCACTCGGTGCAGGGAGCGCCTCCGATACAGACAAACATCGCCCGGGCCGGCAGGGTCTCGGCGCCAGCGTCGCGATGGCGGACGCGAGCCGCGGCGAGCACCCCGTCCGCGCCCTCGACCGCCTCGACCTCGCTGCGCAGATGCGCGGTCACCAGCGGATGCGCCTCGATCCGCTCGACCAGGTACGCCGACATCGATTTGGTCAGCGAGTCGCCGCGCACGACCATCGCCACGCTCGCTCCGGCGTTGGCCAGGTGCATCGCGGCCTGCCCGGCCGAGTTGCCGGCCCCGATCACGATCACGGGATCGCCCCCGCACTGGGCCGCCTCGCTGCGGCCGGCGCCGTAGTAGACGCCGCGGCCGAGCAGCTCCTCGACCCCATCGGCCTCGAGCCGCCGCCACTCCATTCCCGTCGCCGCGATCATCAGCGGTGCCTCGACCTCGAAGCTGCCCTCCAACTCCAGCAGAAAGGCGCCGCCGCCCACGTCGCCGCGCTGGATCCGCCGCAGCAGCACGAGCTCGGCTCCGAAGCGCTCCGCCTGGCGACCGGCGAGGCGCGCCAGCTCGGCGCCGCCGATGCCGTCGGGAAAGCCGAAGAAGTTCTCGATCATCGAAGTTTGCGAGGCCTGCCCGCCCGGAACCTCGCGGTCGACGACGATGGTGGAGAGACCGTCCGAAGCGGCGTAGACGGCCGCGGCAAGCCCGGCCGGACCCGCGCCGACGATCGCGATGTCGTAGCTGCGGCGCCGCGGAGCCGCCCTCACACCCCACTCCTCGGCGACTCGCTCGATCGTCGCGGCCGCCATCGGAGCGCCGCCGTCGATCAGGACCGGCAGCTCAGCATCGCTCGCCCCGTGCTCGCGCAGCAACGCCTCCGCCGCGGGCGTGCCCGCTTCGAGCCACTCGAACGGCTGCGCCGCCCTGGTCAGGAAGTCACGCAGGGCGTGGTCGGCAGCCACGTCGCGGCGACCGACGACCTTGACGTCCGGCCTCGCTGGGCTCATCGGCCAGAGAGCCGGAACATCAGCTGGTCCTCATAGCACCAGCTCCAGTCCTCGCCTGGCTCAACCGAGCGGATGACCGGATGCCCGCTCTCGGCATTGTGCGCGGTCGCGTGCTTGCCTTCGGAGTTGTCGCAGCAGCCGATGTGACCGCAGCTCTGGCACATGCGCAGGTGAACCCAGCTCATCCCCAGCTTCAGGCACTCCTCGCAGCCGGCGATCTCGGCGGGCGGATCGAGGTACTGGATCTCGCGGATGTGGGAGCAGGAAGCCGTGCGCTCACGATAGCGAGCAGCAAGCCGGCTCCGAGGTAGAGCCGGCGCCACGCATGTGCAAGGGTGAGCGGATGCCTGATGCCGAAACGGGAGGCGAGGCGATCACCGAAGAGGGGATCGACGCCCTGCGCAGGGAGATCGAGGAGCTGGAAGGGCCGGCCCGCACGGCGATGGCCAAGCGGATCAAAGTCGCCCGCGAGCTCGGCGACCTCAAGGAGAACGCCGAGTATCACATCGCCAAGGAGGACCAGGCGCACCTCGAGACCAAGATCAAGCGCCTACGCGAAAGGCTGCGCAACGCGGTCGTCGTCGAGGTCGACGGGGACGGCGACACCTTCGCCTTCGGCCGCACCGCCGAGGTCCTGGACGAAGCCAAGGGCGAGGTCAACACCTGGACCCTGGTCGGCTCGACCGAGGCCAACCTCGCCGAGGGCCGCCTATCCGCCGAGTCCCCGATCGGCAAAGCCCTGCGCGACGCCAAGCTCGGCGCTCCGATCGAGATCGAGACCCCAAAAGGCTCCCGCACCTTCGTCGTGCAGAAGCTGGTCGATTGAGCCCAGATTCCGGGGTCACTGGTTGCGTGCTACGCTGTCGCACATGGAGATCGGCGTACGAGATCTTCGCAACCGGACCGCCAGCGTCATCGACGCAGTGAAGGCCGGGGAGCGAGTCGTTCTCACCGTCAACGGAGATCCGCTGGCCGACATCGTTCCCCATGGCCGGCGCAGTAGATGGCTGGGCGGAGCACAGCTCCGCGAGCAACTACGGACCCGCTCGGCCGATCCCGCCCTGAAACGAGAGCTCGACGAGCTGACCGGGCAGACCCTGGACGAGCTTTGACGGTCCTGGCGGCCGGCCTGCTCGACACATCGGTCTTCATCGCCCGCGAGACCGGACGGGAGCTAGGCGAGCTGCCGGAGCGAGTGACGGTCTCCGTGGTCACGATTGGCGAGCTTCAGCTCGGCGTTCTGAACGCCCCCGACGACGAATCTCGCGCAATTCGTGCAGACACTCTTGCCCTTGCCCGCTCAGCCGACCCAATCCCGATCAGCGAGGCCGTGATGACCAGCTGGGCAAGGTTGTTCGCCGACTGCAAGGCGGCCGGCATCCACGGCACGGTCAAGCTGACCGATGCCCTGATCGCCGCCACCGCCGTCGAGCATGGCCTTCCAGTTGTCAGCCAGGACGGCGACTTCGCCAAGATCGCGGGCGCGCATCCTGACCTGCGATCGCTCGAAGTCTGACCAAGGTCGGCTGACCAAGCGAGACAAGGACGCAGGAAGCGCAGCGTGCTCTGCACGCAAGCGACCGAGGACGCCGTATCGCGCCGGTCAGGCGACCTTGGGGGCGATCTCGGTGGGCTCGCCGCCGGGCAGCCAGTGAGCCTCAGGGGAGGGCGGGGTGTCGCGCAGGTACCACTCGGCGTCGAGGGCGCCCTTGCAGCCGCTGCCGGCGGCGGTGACCGCCTGGCGGTAGGTGTGGTCGACGACGTCGCCGACGGCGAAGACGCCGGCCAGGTTGGTGCGGGTCGAGCCGCCCTCGGTGAGGATGTAGCCGTTCTCGTCGGTCTCGACCTGGCCGGCGACGACCTCCGAGCGGGGGATGTGACCGATTGCAACGAAGGCGCCCTCGGTATCGAAGTCCTCGGTCTCCCCGGTCTCGAGGTTGCGCAGGCGCACGTGCGAGAGGCGGCTGCCCGCCTCGTTGGCGACGAACTCCTTCGCCACGTACGGGGTCTTGAAGCTGATGTTCGCCTGCTCCCTTGCCCGGTCGAGCATGATCTTCGAAGCGCGGAACTCGTCGCGGCGATTGACCACGGTCAGCTCGCTGGCGTACTTGGAGATGAAGATCGAGTCCTCCATCGCCGAGTCGCCGCCGCCGATCACGATCACCTTCTGGTCCTTGAAGAAGGCGCCGTCGCAGACGCCGCAGGTGGAGACGCCGCAGCCGCTCAGCTCGAGCTCGCCGGGGATCCCGAGGCGGCGCGGCTCGGCGCCCATCGCCAGGATCACCGATTTGGCAAGGTGCTCCTCGTCGCCGAGA
>CAZQET010000290.1:0-7650 GCA_964591825.1 uncultured Conexibacteraceae bacterium | reverse complement strand
GGTCCCCGGTTCAAGTCCGGGCGTCGGCTTCCCGAGCGGTCAGCCCTCGCCGGGCTCCCCCGCCGCCTCAGGGTGGACGATGAGGACACTGCGGCGACTGTGCTGGGCGACCGCCGAGGCAACGCTGCCGAGAAGCACTTTTGGCAGACCGGT
Source organism: uncultured Conexibacteraceae bacterium (assembly GCA_964591825.1). GTDB lineage: Bacteria > Actinomycetota > Thermoleophilia > Solirubrobacterales > 70-9 > VRUE01. Next base: position 7,497 of record CAZQET010000290.1, on the reverse strand, counting down.
CCGGCCGCGCGAGCCGATCGCAATCACGCCCGCGTTGAGCTCATCCGCGATCGCGACGATCGCCTGCCAGGGACTTGGGGCGGCCTCGACCCGCGCCTCGGCGGAGAACCCGGCCTCGCGTGCGAGCCGCGCCCCTTCCTCCGCTACGGCGGTCGCCTCGTTCGCCGCCGACTCCTGCATCGCCGAGAGGGTCGCCGGATCGAGCACGGTTCCTCCCCCCAGGCCGGCGAAGACAATCTGGTCGAGCGGCTCGCGGACGGTGAGGACGACCGCACGGCGGCCGGTACCGAGCTCGCGGCCCGCCTCGACGATCGCGCCTTTCGCTTGGCGCGATCCGTCGTAGGCGATCAGCACGAGGCGCTGCTCCGCGTCGGCCGTCGGCGGCATCGGACAACGGTAGCGCTTCGATCGCAGCGGCATTCGGCCACCCCACGAACGCGGCCTATTCTCAAATCTCTCTGATCATTGACAACTCGCTGATCCCAAATAAAATCGGCGCCCATGAAGCGCCAACCGCACGGCCTCCCGACACACACCGGAGAAGTCCCGTGGACGCAATAGAACGCTTCAAGGACAGGATCGCCTGGTACTCGCCAACCGAGGACACGGGCAACTGGAGGGAATTCTTCAACACGACGTACAACGTCGACTACGCAAGCGCCACGGCGGAGCAGCTGAAGAGAATCGCGTGGGACAGCAAGAACATCGGTGGCGGGCCGGACACGGGAATGTGGGCGCAGCGGGCAGGAAACCTGGAAAAGTTCCTGGGCGCGGACATGGCGTTGAGCGACTACAACCCGATCGAGCGAATCGCCATCGAATACGACTTCGTCGCATGCTTCTTGAACAACTACGAGCACGCGGCGCACAACGAAGACCTATGGCAATCCATCAACAACGCCGCGGTCGAAACGCTGCGTGAGGAAATCTCCCCCAGCGGTGCGCGACTGGTCGAGCCCGAGGGGGCCATCAACCCCGAATGGCTCAGGTCCGACATACCAGAAACCCTCTACGAAGCGGTCAAGGAAATCAACATCTCCTACTACCGACCGACAGAGGACACCAAGACCTGGGCGTACTTCCAAAGCGTTGTCCTCGATCTCACCGCACTGCCACTAATGCAGTTCACCTACCGTCGCGCCTACCTGCTCAGAAACATCGAAAGCGGAGCGGACCCGGCGCCGTGGGAGCAACTGGCAACGGCGGCCCGGGCTTTCCTTGACGCCAACCTCGGAATGGCGCCGGCCGATGCCCAGGAACAATACGAACTCGCGTTCAAGCTCTGCGGCGTAATGCTGATCAACCGCAGCGTCGCAAAGCACAACGAAGACCTCTTCAAGGCGTACCACGATGCCTTCGAAAAAGCGGAACAAAAACTTCGATACCTGGCATGACGCCCGATCGGAGGCTCCATCTCCGGCCGCTTTCCGGTAGCGGCTATCGAGAAGCGCTAGAGTTTTCCTGCGCAGGGGGCCCCGTGGGAGGCCGGGACACGTCGATGTTCCCCACGGAGCAAGGAGAGAGATGAAGCACGGATTCGCAGTCTCGGCCCTCGTACTTGCGCTCTGCGTCGCCCTCGGCGGCACCGCCCAGGCGGCGAAGAAGAGCAAGGCGCCGCCCAAGAACAAGGTGTTCCTCGCCTGCAAGCACGGCTGCAAGTTCCGAACGATCCAGCGCGCGGTGGACGCGGCGGGCTCGTTCGCGAAGAAGAACGGCAGGACGCAGGCGATCGTCAAGGTGAAGCCGGGTAAGTACGTGGAGGGCGTGGTCCTCGACGGGCGGCTGGCGAAGAAGGAATTCGACGGGCTGAAGATCGTCGGGCTGAAGAAGAACCCGCGCAAGCAGATCCTCGAAGGCAAGAACGCCAAGGGCGAGCTGGGGCCGGCGCAGAACGGGATCGAGGCGGTCGACGTGAACGGGCTCGTGATCCGCAACCTGTGGGCGCGCAATTACGAATCGAACGGCTTCTTCATCCACGCCGCGACCCAGGCCGGACAAGAATGCGACGGCTTCAAGATGGAAAATCTGCTCGCCTCGGACAACCGCTCCTACGGCCTCTTCGCCAAGGGCTGCCTGGGCGGCAAGATGCTGCACTCGAGCGGCTGGCATCAGGGGGACTCCGCCTACTACATCGGCGAAACACCCTGCGATAGCGGCACCTGGACCAACCACGGCAGCTCGCCAGTGCCCTGTCAGGCGAAGCCGAAGTGGACGGTGCTGCGCGACGACAACAGCTACGAAAACGTGCTCGGCTACTCCGGCACCAACTCGAAGTACGTGAAGATCGTCGAATCGAACTTCTACAACAACGGCGCCGGGATAGTGCCCAACACACTCGACAGCGAGGGGTTCGAGCCCAACGGATGGAACTACTTCGAACGCAACAACGTCTTCTGGAACAACTACAACTACTTCCTCTCCGGGACCTCGTTCAAAACCGTGTCCGAGGGCCTGGGTGAGCTCTCCGGGCAGACGATCAACTACCCGACGGGGACCGGGATCATCCTCTACGGCGGCGCCAACAACATCGTCCGCCAGAACAACGTCTTCGGCAACTACAAGTGGGGCATCGCCTCCTTCTCCGGGCCCGGCGAAACCTTCGTCGCCAACGAAGGCGACGACGCCAAGAACATCAACAACCAGATAGTCGAAAACACGATGGGGCGCGGCGGCGCCGACCCCAACGGCGAATACGACTTCCTCAACGACGCCACAGGGGGCGGCAACTGCTGGGCCGCAAACAGCGCTGGCGCGACCTATGACCCGGGCACGGGCAAAGTTCCTCTCGGCCAGATCTACCCGGGCTGCCCGCAGGCGCCGGCGCTCGCGGATCAGGTGCGCAGCCTCAACCTCGAAGCTGGCATCCAGGTGATCCTTGCCGAAACGAGCAATCCGAAGACGATTCTCGGCTACGCCGGTCAGAGCCCGCCGCAGAACCAGCAGTGCTCATGGGTGAGGCGCGTGCCCTCGCATCCGTCCTTCGAAAGCTTCACCCCGGTGGAGGTGGCGCCGCAGGCGGGAGAATTGACGTGTCCGTGAGCGGGCGCGTCAGGGGGCGTGGGGTCAAGGTCGCGGCGGCCTGCCTGCTCGCCGCCTGCCTGGCGGGCGCCGCCGCTCCGGCCGAGGCCGGAAAGGCAGCGAAGCCGAAGGTCGTGACCGTCGCCGACTTCTACTTCGGCCCGAGCGCGGTGACAATCAAGAAGGGCGGCACGGTCAAGTGGGTGTGGGCATCAACCAATGTCGAACCGCACGACGTGCACCTGAAGAAGGGCCCGAAGGGGCTGAAGCAGAAGGGCACCTACTCGACCAAGACCACCGCGGTCACCAACGCCACCTTCAAGCACGCCTTCCCCACCCCCGGCACCTACCAGTTCATCTGCACGATCCACCCGACCTTGATGAAGATGACGGTGACGGTGAAGAAGTAGGCGGCGGTGGAGCCGAGCCCGATCGACCGCCGCGCTTTCCTCGGCCTCACCGGGGCCACCTTCTTCTGCACCCTGGCCGGCCACAGGGTGTTCGCCGGCCAGGGGCAGGCCGATGTCGATCGGCTCGCCGGCGGGGTCGCGGTGCCGCCGCGCGTGGCGGCGGCAAACGGCAGCGGCGCTGCCGCCTCGGCGGCGGCCGCGCAGACGGCGATCGCCAGCGCCTCCGGGCAGGTGCGCGAGTACTGGATCGCCGCCGAGCAGCGGCGCTGGAACATCGTCCCCACCCATCGCGACCAGATGATGGCCGAGCCGGTCAAGGGTCCCACGACCTTCAGCGCCTACGGCTACCGCCTCTACTCGCCCGGCTTCGCCGCGCCGCTGAGCCCGGCGACGGTACCGGGGCCGCTGATCGACGCCGAAGTCGGCGACACGGTCGTCGTCCACTTCCGCAACCGATTGAACGCGCCGGTGACCATCCACCCGCACGGCGTCTTCTACTCCAACGAAATGGACGGCTCCTACAAGGGCAAGTGGACCGACCCGGGCGGCTTCGTCCAGCGCAACCGCACCTTCACCTACGTCTGGGAGTGCCACGAGGGCACGGAAGGCACCTGGCTCTACCACGACCACGGGCCAATGGACCCGCTGCCCGTCTTCCGTGGCCTGTTCGGCCCGCTCGTCGTGCGCGCGCCCGGCGAAGCGCGGCCCGACCGCGAGTTCTTCCTCGCCTTCCACACCTGGGACCCATCGACCACCGGGCTGCGTGACGTCTACTACTGCATCAACGGGCACGCGTACGCCGGCAACACGCCGACCCTGGAAGCGAAGGTGGGCGAGCGGGTCCGATTCCACGTCTACGGCGTCGACAACTTCTTCCACACCTTCCACCTGCACGGCCACCGCTGGACCGAAGCCGACGGGACGATCGTCGACAACAGGTCCTTCGGTCCCGCCGACTCGTTCAGCTTCGAGATCGTCGAGGACAACCCGGGCCGCTGGTTCTACCACTGCCACGTCTTCCAGCACCTGCATCAGGGGATGAACGGTTGGTACCTCGTCTCCTGACCGCCCTCGCGGTGCTTACCGCGGTGCTGCTGGCGCCACAGGGCGCCGGCGCCGCCAACACCCGTGTTTCGATCGCCAACTTCGCCTGGTCGAATCCGCACGTGGAAATCGACCTCGGCGAGAAGGTCACCTGGGACTGGCTCGGCCCCGACCTCGCCCATTCCGTGACGGGCATCTCCGCCAACGCGCTCGACTGGGACTCGGACCCCACCACCGACGCCCCCTCCCACCGGCCCGGCGACTCCTTCACCCTGCAATTCACCCAGCCCGGCACCTACCTCTTCCAGTGCAAACTGCACGCCTTCGTGCGCGGCGAAGTGGTCGTCTCCGACGTCCCCGGGGATCCCAATGGGGACCCCGGCCCGCAACCGCCGCTCAACCTCGACGTTAAGCGGCCGACGCTGGGCAGCATCGGCCTGCGCCGACAGCAGATCCACGGGCGCAATGGCACCCTGACCACGGCGCATATCAGCGAGCGCGGCACGCTCGAAGCCGAGTACTACCGCCTGCGTCCCAAGGGCGGTCGCCGCTACAACGGCTACGCCACCTGGAAGGCCTTCATCGGCGTCAACCGTTTCGCCCTCGGCGCTCGAGGCAAGCACTTCAAGGCCCGCCCAGGGCGGTACGCGGTCATCCTGCGCACCACCGACCTCGCCAACAACGTCTCCAAGCCGGTCCGCAAGCGCTTCGAGATCGCCGGCTGAGGCAGGGCTAGCCAGAGCGCGGCGTTGGCGCGGCGCGGTCGAGCTCGGCAAGGTCGGCCTCGCTCGGCTGCCACCCCAGGGCGGCGACGTTGGCGGCGATCTGCTCGGGCCTGGTGGCGCCGGCGATCACCGAGGCGACCGCTGGCTGGGCGGCGAGGCCGGCGATGGCGATGGCGAGGACACCGACGCCGCGCTCAGCTGCGAAGCCTTCGAGCGCCTCGACGACGTCGAACTGCTCCTCGCTGCCGGCGCGCTCGCGGCCGGCGAGCCGGCTGCCAGCTGGACCCGCCTCGCCGCGCCGGTACTTGCCGGTGAGCAGGCCGCTGGCGAGCGGGAAGTAGGGCAGGATCGAGATCCCGAGCTGCTCGCAGGCCGGCGCCACCTCGGCCTCGACCCCGCGCTCCAGCAGGCTGTACTCGTTCTGCGCGGTGACGAAGCGAGCGAGGCCGCGCTCACGCGAGACCCGGTCCGCCTCCTCGATCTGGGCGGCGCTGAAGTTCGAGCAGCCGATCGCGCCAACCAGGCCCTCGCGAACCAGCTCGTCGAGGGCGGCGAGCGTCTCGGCGATCGGCGTCGTCCCGTCAGGTCGGTGGTACTGGTAGAGGTCGATCCGCTCGATCCGCAGCCGCCGCAGCGAGCCCTCGACCGCCCAGCGGATGTACTCGCGCGAGCCGGGCGCCGCCTTTGGCGCACCCTCTTCGCGCTCCCATCCGAACTTGGTCGCCAGCACGAACTCGTCCCGGCGACCCTCCAGCACCTCGCCCATCAGCCGCTCGCTCTCGCTGTTGCCGTAGACCTCGGCGGTGTCGAAGAAGGTGATCCCGGCGTCGAGCGCCGCCTCAAGCACGGCCGCCGTCCCGTCGAGGTCGAGCCGTTTGCCGAAGTTGTTGCAGCCGAGGCCGACGGTGGAGACCTCGATGTCGGAGTCGCCGAGGCGACGGGTGGGGAGCGCGGTCACCGGCACCTCCTGAAGACTAGGGAGCGGCGATACCCGGCTCGGGAGCCGGGCCCTCGGCGCGCGTGTCGGCGGCGGCCACGGCAAGCAGGATCGCAGCGACGACAATCACCGAGGCGAGGCGGCTGATCGGGGCGATCAGGGGCGCGGCGACGAGGAGGGTGACGCAGGCGACGATCCGTGGGTTGGAGACCGCGCCCGTCGCCTGGCGCATGAAGACGAGTTGCGCCAGCAGGAAAATCGCCGGGCCGCCGAAGACCAACGCCGCGGCCGCCGCGTTGCCGGTGTCGGAGGGATCGACGATCGCCAGCGCGTCCCCAACTGCAATCGCGATGACGCCGAGCACCATCGCAATCAGCGTGTAGTTGCCGACCGCGACGAGGCGCGAGGCGTCGCCCTCGCCCCCGATGGCGTCGATGCCGAGCCGCTCGGCGCGGTGGAAGTAGCACCACCAGAGCGAGACCGTGCCGAGGAAGGCCGCCGTCAGCGCGACGACCGTTTCGACCTCGATCGGGGTGCCGGCGAAAGCGCCGCCGATCGTCAGCACTGTCTCACCCAAGGCGATCAGGAAGAAGAGCCGAAATCGCTCCAGCAGATGAGCGGCGTAGATCTGGCTGTCGCTGCTGAAGGGGCTGCGACGGTTGGGCAGCGGGTGGCCCGCGATCACTCCGGCGTAGCTGATGCCCACCGCCAGCGCCCAGATCGCCAGCCGCGCGTCGCCGTCGAGGAAGATCCCGACGATCCAGGGAATCGCGGTGACCAACTCCCAGACGAGGGCGTTGGAGAAGTGATCGTGCAGACGGTGGCCACGGAAGACGCGGACGGCGAAGACGGTGCGCCCGAGCTGAATCGCCAGGTAACCGATCACGAAGAGGCCGGCGCGGTCGCCGATTCCGAAATCCTCGAACGGCGAGCCGAAGGCCTCGGCCACCGAGCTTGCCATCAGCAGGCCGGCGAACATCAAGCCGAGAAGCATCAGCTGCACCTGGCGCCGCTCGACGTCGAGCCAATTCGAGGTCCACACCGTCATGAACCACGCGTACATCACCGCCAGCGCCAGTACCAGCGTCTGCCCGATGCCGCGCCAGCTGACGTCGTTGCCCAGCAGGCGGGAGAGCTGATTGATCGTGAAGACGTAGACGAGGTCGAAGAAGAGCTCGATCGGCGCGACCGAGCGCGCGACTTCACGCGGGCGGACGAGCGGGCTTGCCATCACCCGCCGTGCGCATCCGACATTGACCACACCAGAGTGGGGTCAATGTCGGATGTGCGCATCGCTGCACCGTCCGCCAAGGGCCTCAGCCGCTCTGGCCTTCGAACTTGTAGCCGACGCCGCGCACGGTGA
>CAZQET010000289.1:0-3836 GCA_964591825.1 uncultured Conexibacteraceae bacterium | reverse complement strand
TCGTCGCCCTGCTCCTCTTCGCGCTCCTGCGTCCGCTCAGCGCGCTCGGCCGGCGCAGCGCCAAGGAACTCTCGCGCTCGCAGCTGAACTTCGCCGGCGGCGTCGGCGAGGCCGTCCGCATGGCCGAGGAGACGCAGGTCTTCGGGGTCGGCGAGGCCCAGCGAGCGCGTTTGAGCGAGCTCACCGAGACGGCCAGAGGCCTCTTCCTGCGCACCCAGTTCATCGGGCGCCTCGTGCCCGCCCTCTTCCAGAGCCTGATCTACCTGACGGTGGTCGCTGGCCTCGGGGTCCTCTACGCGACCAAGGCGGGCGGGGTGGGCTCGCTCGGCGCGGTCATCCTGATGATGGTGCGGGCGGGCAGCTACGGGCAGCAGGTCCAGTCCGCCTATCAGGGGGTCCTGCAGGCGCTGCCCTTCGTCGAGCGGATCCACAGCGCGACGAGCGGGTACCGGGCGAGCCGCGGGCCCTCCCCCGAACGCTCGCTGGGCGAGATCTCCAGCGTCTCCTTCTCCGGCGTCTCCTACGCCTACCGGCCCGGCGAGCCGGTGCTCTCGGGGATCTCCTTCGAGACCGCGCGGGGCGGCGCGCTCGGGGTGGTCGGCCCCTCGGGGGCGGGCAAGTCGACCCTGGTGCAGCTCCTCCTGCGGCTGCGCGAGCCGGGCGAGGGCACCTACGCGGTCAACGGCGTCCCCGCGTTCGAGTTCTCCCGCGCGGACTGGCACCGGCGGATCGCCTACGTGCCCCAGAAGCCGCAGCTGCTGCACGCGAGCGTCGCCGACAACATCCGCTACTTCCGCGAGATCGACGACCGCATGGTCGAGCGGGCGGCGCAGCTGGCGCGGATCGACGGGGACATCCGCGCCTGGAGCAACGGCTACGAGACGATCGTCGGCCCTCGCGCCGACTCGATCTCGGGCGGCCAGCAGCAGCGGATCTGCCTGGCGCGGGCGCTCGCCGCAGCACCCGAGGTGCTCGTCCTCGACGAGCCGACCAGCGCCCTCGATCCCCGCTCCGAGGCGCTGATCCAGGAGTCGCTGAGCGAGATCGCCCGGGAGCTGACGCTGTTCGTCGTCACCCACCGGATGACGATGCTCGCCGTCTGCGACAGCGTCCTCGTCGTCGTCGACGGGCGGGTCGACGATTTCGGCAGCACCAGTCTGCTGTGCGAGACGAACGAATACCTGCGCGCCGCCTGAGGAGCGTAAGAAGCGAACCGCCCGCGCGTTCGTAGCGCGATGGCGAAGCCGCTGCGCAATGCCGGGGACCGGATCGAGCGCGCCCGCCAGGCGTGGTTCCAGCGCCGCCTGCGCAGGCGGGGCAACGAGCTCGAGCCGGGCTGCCTGGTGCCGCGCGGCAGCCAGATCGGGACGCGGATTCGGGTCGGGCGGGGCACCAAGTTCGCCGGGCCGATCGTCGTGATCGGCGGCGAGCCCGTCTCCTTCGGCCGCCACTGCCTCGCCGGTCGCGCCCTGCGGGTGCTCTCCTCGAATCACAGGATCGAGATGCCCGCGATCCAGGACAGCCTCCAGGTCCAGCTGCCCGGCGCCGAGCGACGCGCGTCGCCGGGACCGGTCTCGATCGGCAACGGGGTCTGGATCGGCGACGCCGCCATCGTCCTCGCCGGGGTCGAGATCGGCAACGGCGCGGTGATCGGGGCCGGCTCGGTGGTCACCCGCAGCGTGGCGCCGTTCGCGATCGTGGCCGGCTCGCCCGCCAGGGAGATCCGCAAGCGCTTCAGCGAGGAGGTGATCCGCGAACTGGAGGAGATCGCCTGGTGGGACTGGCCGCTGGAGAAGATCCGCGCCAACCCGGAGCTCTTCGGCGCCGACCTGACCGGCAGCCGCGTCTCCGATCACTACTCATTGGGAGGGCAGCTCGGGCCGGCGGCTCACTCTTCCGAGGCCCGCTCGACCGCCCGGCGCCAGGCGCGGTAACCCGGGATCGCGCGGTAGCCGAGCCAGAGCAGCCGCCACCCGTACGCCGCCAGGAGGCCCAGCCCCCCGCGCCGCGCAAGCGGGGTCCACCAGCGCATGAAGGCGGGGTTGGGGAACAGCTCGCGGAGAGCGAGGGCAAGCTTGCCGCGCAGACTCGGGACCCGAGAGAGCTCGAGGAACCCCTCCGCCGTCGGTACTCGAGCCATGCGCAGGATCGAGCCTTCCGATTCCCGCTGCCCGGCGCCGAGCGCGAGCGCGAGCGCGCTGCCCTCGGGCGTCAGGCGCAGGCCGGTGGCGAACGTCTCCTCGGCGTCGAGGCGCACCGCGAGCTCTCGCGCCTCCCTCCAGGTCGACTCGGGAGCCACCGCAATCGCCCGGCGCAGGTCGTGCATTGCCTTGGGCAGCAGCTCCCCGCCATGCTGCACGGCGTGCAGCGAGATGTGGAGCAGGCGCGCCGGATGCGAGGGCATCAAGACCTCCTTCCCGCCGACGAGCTGACGGACGGCACCCTCGCCGAAGGCCTCCCAGGCGGCATCCGGTCCCGCGCCGATCCCGAACAGGTTGAGGTGGAGGTCGACGGCGGCCCCATCGGCGACTCTGCTCATCGGGTACCCGGTCTCCGACTCCATCCGCGGATGAGCCAGCGGTGAGAGATCGTCCTCGAAGCCGAGGCCTTCGAGCGCCTCGATCGCCCGCTGCCAGTCGCGCTCGCGGATGAGTAGATCTGTATCCCCATAGAGCCGCGATTCGTCGCCCCGGTACAGCCAGGTCGCGATCGCCGGGCCCTTGATCAGGATGCTGGGAACGCCGGCCGCCTCCAGGGCGACGGTGAGCTCGGCGGTGACCAGGTCGACGCCGAAGCCGAAGGCCGCCAGGCGGACGTGCTCGCCTGCCTCGGGCATCTCAGAGCACCCGCCGCAGGCGTCTCCGAGCCGCCCTCGCCATCCTGCGGGGGTCGCTGCGGCGCGGGCTCGGCGGCCGCATCCGCAGTTGCCGGTTCAGGCTCGTGTCCTCGAAGCGGCCGGTGAGGTCGCGGAGCTCGAAGCTGCCTTCGGCCCGCTTCTCGATCAGGAACTGATCGTGGGGAAGCGCGAAGATCCTCTGCCCCACGGCCTCGGCAAAGTGCACGGCGAAGGGGAAGACGAGCGTCGGCTCGAAGGAGGGGTCGTGCTGCCAGATCGACGGGCAGAAGTCGTCACCCCCGATCCACCCCCCCTCGCGCACCTTCGCGAAGCAGGCGATCAGGTCGATCGCGATCCCGCGCAGCGTGTGATCGCCATCCACGTATACGAAGTCGAGGGAGCCGTCGGGGATGCGGTCGATCGCCTCGGTCGTGGTCCCGCGCAGCACCACCCGCTTCTCCCGCCAGGGCTCGGTGCGCTCGATCGCCTCGGCGTAGATCGCGTCGAACTCCTCGTTCGAGCGGTTCGCCGGCTTGTTCCAGTCGCCGAGGTGCCGCCAGGGGTCGATCAGGTAGTAGCGATCGATCCGCTCGCAGCGGGGGAGGATCGCGGCGGCGTAGTCGCCGCGGAAGACCCCCACCTCGGCCATCTCCCCCACCTCGGCGGCGGCCAGAAACCGGCCCCACAGCTCGAAGCGCGACCCAGGCGCCTCCGCGGCCTCGCGCAGCAACTCCTCCGTGGTCATGCCCCACCCGCTCCGCTGACGGTCTCCTCCTGGCGCGGGCGACCGCGACCGAGACTCGCCCGGCACTGGGCATCGAAGCGGGCGGCCGCCAGGGCGTAGAGCTCGCAGTCGAGCGCGTTGGCCTCGCGCAGGGCGGACAGCGTCGCATCGTCGAGCTCGGTGAGCGCCGGGCGCTTGCCGGTCTTCTTCTGAGGGGCAACCGCGGCCCGCCGCTGCCAGCCGAGCCGCAGCTGGAAGAGGTCGAGGGACTCCTCG
>CAZQET010000288.1:0-1730 GCA_964591825.1 uncultured Conexibacteraceae bacterium | reverse complement strand
GCTCGAGCATGTCGATCAGGCGACCGGCGCGCGTGTAGCCGACTCGCAGGCGCCGCTGGATCATCGAGACCGAGGCGGTTTCGGTCTCGACCACGACGCGGATCGCCTCGTCGAGCAGGTCATCCGAGTCGGGGTCGTAGTCCCCCCCGGCTTCGACGCCCTTCTCCTCGTGCACCTCGAGCAGCTCGGCCTCGAACTCCGGCTCACCCTGCTTGGCCCAGTGCCCGGTGATCCGGGCGATCTCCTCCTCGGTGACGAAGGCGCCCTGGATGCGCTGCAGCTTCGAGGTGCCGGCGCCGCGGAAGAGCATGTCGCCCTGACCGAGCAGCGCCTCCGCTCCTCCCTGATCGAGGATCACCCGCGAATCGGTCTGCGAGGAGACCGCGAAGGCGATCCGCGCCGGGATGTTGACCTTGATCGTGCCGGTGATGATGTCGGTCGAGGGGCGCTGCGTTGCCAGCACCAGGTGGATGCCGGTCGCGCGCGACTTCTGCGCCAGGCGGATGATCGAGTCCTCGACCTCGGCCGGCGAGACCATCATCAGGTCCGCGAGCTCGTCGATCACGCAGAGGATGTGCGGCAGCGGCGCCTCGCCGGCCTTGGCGCGAGCGCGGTTGAGCTCGCCGAGGTTGCGGCAGCGCGCCTCGCCCATGATTCCGTAGCGGCTCTCCATCTCGCCGATCAGGTTGGCGAGCACGTTGGCGGCCAGGCGCGGTGAGGTGACAACCGGCGTCAGCAGGTGCGGGACGTTCTCATAGTGGTTGAGCTCGACCTGCTTGGGATCGACCAGGACCAGGCGCACGTCGTTGGGCGAGGCCTGCATCAGGATCGAGGAGAGGATCGCGTTGACGCAGCCCGACTTGCCCGAGCCGGTGGTGCCGGCAACGAGCACGTGCGGCATCTTGGCGATGTCGGTCCAGACCGCGTTGCCGTCGATCCCCTTGCCCAGCCAGGCGACCAGCGGCGAGGTCTTCTCGGGGCGAGCGGCGTAGATGTCGCCGAGGCGGACGATGCGCCGCCGCGTGTTCGGCACCTCGACGCCGACCGCCTGCTTGCCAGGGATCGGCGCGAGGATTCGGATGTCGGTCGAGGCGAGCGCGTAGGCGAGGTCATTGGCCAGCTCGGTCACCTTCTTCACTTTGGTGCCAGGCGCCAGTCGCAGTTCGTAGCGGGAGACGTGCGGGCCGCTGACGATGCCGACGATCTTCGCCTCGACGCCGAAGTGACCGAGCGTCTCGACCAGCTTGCGACCGACCGCCTCGTGGTCGCGCGGATCGACGCCGGCGTCTCCCTTGCCGCGCTCCAGCGCGTTGGCGGGCGGCGGCCTGTAATCGATGCCCTCGGAGATCGTCACGCCGCGCTTGTTGCCCTGCGGCGTGAGCGCAGCCTGCTCGGGCTCGGGCGAGGATTCTCCCTCGGCGGCCTTGGCTTCTTCCGCCTCGATTTCGGCGAGCTCGGCGTCGAAGTCCTGCGTGACCGGCTCCTCGACCACGGAGTCGTCCTCCTGGGCAAGCGCCACCGTGGGCTCGACGTCGTCCTCCTCCGGGTAGGAGCTCATCACGTCGGTGGGGGCGGGCTCGGTCTCGAAGGAGAAGGTGTTGGCCTCCCGGGTCTTTGCCTCGTGCCGATCTCGGCGCTGCTGGACCGCGGTCTGCGCCGCATCGCGACTGCCGAGGGAGAGGGTGCGAAGTCCGCGGCCGATTGCGCGGAAGAGAGCCGAGATCGAGGTG
>CAZQET010000287.1:0-9807 GCA_964591825.1 uncultured Conexibacteraceae bacterium | reverse complement strand
GTCCCCGTAGCTGCCGACGACGATCATTCGCGCGTCGCGCTTGTCGGCGACCTCGACGATTGCCTCCGACGCCTTGCGGGCGACCAGCTCGAGCGCAACTGTGGCTCCAGCCGCTTCAGCCTGGCGCTTGGCCTCGTCAAGGACCTTCTGGCCGCGTTCTTCGATGGCTTCCTCATGTTCGACGATCTCGCCGCCCCAGAGGCCCGGCGGGGCGTATCCGAAGACGACTGCCACCTGGTCGCCGAGCGCGTCCGCGGTCCGCAGCGCCTCGTCGAGCGCGTTGCGGCTGCAGTCCGAGCCGTCGTAGCCCACCACTATCTGGCCCATCTCAAGCTCCCTCCCCATTGCTGCTCTGGGCGATCGGCACCGGCTCCAGCTCGACTTCACCCTCGAGGAAGCCGGCCGGCGCGGCCTCCGGCTTGCGCTTGAAGAAGCTCGGAACCTTGCGCCACTGCACGACCATCAACAGCACGCCGAGGACGAGGAAGAAGACGGCGATCAGCAGCGGCGGTCCCAGGCCCAGCCACGAGTTGCCCGATTCGGAGTTGGCCGGGTCGGCGAGTTCGATCCCGTTCTTGATCAGCAGGTAGAAGAGGATGATGGCGCCGATCAGTGGCCCCAGTCCGACGAAGAAGAAATTCTTGACGCTGCGGAAGATCTCGCGCCGGTAATAGATCGCGCAGGCGAAGCCAGTAAGGCCGATGTAGAAGGAGATCATTAGGCCCAGAGCAGCCAGCGAGTCGAAGAGGATGTCTTCGCTGACCAGGGTCAAGCCGACGTACCAGACGACCGAAGCGGCGCCCATCAGGATCGTCGAGATGTGCGGGGTGAGGAAGCGCGGGTGCACCTTGCCGAGGCTCTTCGGCATCGCGTTGGCGCGAGCCATCGAGAGCGTAGTTCGGGCAGTGGGCAGGATCGTCGTTTGGGTCGAGGCGGCTGCAGAGGAGAGCACGGCGATGATCAGGATCTTGTCCAACGGCGAGCCAAAGACTTCGCTGCCCAGCGAGCTGAGCACGTCTTCCTGGTTTTCGACCAGGTGTTCGACGCCGGCATAGGCTTGTGCCGCCACCGCCACGATCAGGTATATGCCGAGCAGAATCAGCGTGCTGACGACCGTTGCTCGCCCCGGTGCCTCGTCGGGATTTTCGGTCTCCTCGTTCACCGTCGCCGTCGTGTCCCAGCCCCAGTAGATGAACACCGCCAACAGCATTCCGGCCGAGATCTCACTGGGGCTGAGACTGAACGGGTTGATCCAGGAGAAGCTGGGATCTATCGAGCCCGCGGGCGCACTCCCGGCGTAGACCTTGACCAAGGCGACCACGGCGAAGATCGCAAGGGTGAGGATCTCCGCCGCCAGCAGCCCAACCTGGGTACGGGCCGAGAGCTCGATGCCGATCACCACGATCGCAGTCATCAGGACTATCCAGACCACCCCGACCGCAGTGACGGCGGCGGTAGAGGCGGCGGCCGAGCTCCAGCCGAAGAGAAGGAACGTGTAGAGACCGGCTATCTGGGCCAGGTTCGCCATCACGATCACGTCGGCGACGACGATTGTCCAGCCGGCGATCCAGCCCAGCTGCGGCCCCATTGCCTTGGTCACCCAGGAGAAGCTGGTCCCGCAATCGGGGTCGGCCTTGTTCATGTAGTAGTAGCCGGCGGCCACCAGGAACATCGGGACGAAGCTGATCAACAGGATCGCCGGCGATTGGAGCGCTACGGCGGCGGCGATGAAGCCGAGGGTGGCGGCGAGGCTGTAGCCCGGCGCCGTGGAGGCGACGCCGATGACGACGCTGGAGACGAACCCGATCGCGTTCTTCTTCAGTCCCTTCTCGCCGCTGCTCGGGACCGGTGCCGATCGCGTTGCGGAGGCGGGCTCGGGAACCGCTGCGCTCTCCATCTGATGCTCCTTCCTGTCGGTCCCGCCGGGGAGTCCACGGCGACACTTCGAAGCTAGACCCGTCCTCCAGATTGCACAAGTTGCAAATGTCCCAAAAAGGTCCGAATTGCTTGTACTGTTTGTACAAGCTACTCGTTGGATCTTGCCCTGGCGGACATTGCGAGTGCGCTATACCGGCTCTAGCGTCTATCCAGAGCGGAGAAAGCATGGAGGAGAAGACTGATATGGCCGTAGCGTCGCGACCCGATACGGAACCGGCGGTGAGCGGTGGCCTGCAGGAGCTCGCCCGCCGCCATCTCTGGATGCACTTCTCGCGGATGGGCTCCTACGGGCCGGATCACGAGATCCCGATCATCGTCAGGGGCGACGGCTGCTACGTCTACGACGACCATGGCAACCGCTACCTCGATGGCCTCTCGGGTCTTTTCTGCGTCAACGCCGGCCATGGCCGCACCGAGCTGGCCGAGGCGGCAGCGCGCCAGATGCAGGAGCTCGACTTCTACACGCTGTGGAGCTACGCGCACCCGCGGGCGATCGAGCTCGCGGCCCGCCTGGCCGGGCTGGCGCCGGGTGATCTCAACCGGGTCTTCTTCACCTCCGGCGGCTCCGAGTCGGTCGAGTCGGCCCTGAAGCTGGCGCGCAACTACCACCGCGCTCTCGGCAAAGGCCAGAAGCACAAGGTGATCGCGCGCGAGATCGCCTACCACGGCACCTCGCTCGGTGCCCTCTCGGCAACCGGCATCACCGACCTTCGCTCGCAGTTCGAGCCGCTCACCCCGGGCGGCTGTCACGTCCCCAACACCAATCTCTACCGCTGGCCCGCCGATCGCCATCCGCTCTGGGCGGCGACCGCGATCGAGGAGCGGATCCAGTTCGAGGGCCCGGACACCGTCGCCGCCGTGATCCTCGAGCCGGTGCAGAACGCCGGGGGCTGCTTCGTCCCCCCGGAGGGCTACTTCGAGCGCGTGCGCGAGATCTGCGACCGCTACGACGTGCTGATGATCTCCGACGAGGTGATCTGCGCCTGGGGCCGGCTCGGGCACTATTTCGGCTGCGAACGCTTCGGCTACGTGCCGGACATCATCACGGTCGCCAAGGCGCTCACGTCGGCCTACGCGCCGATGGGCGCCGTGATCGCCTCCGACGCGGTGGCCGCGCCCTTCATGGAGGGCGACGCGTCGTTCGCGCATGGCTTCACCTTCGCCGGCCACCCGCTTGCCTCGGCGGTGGCGATGGCGAACCTCGACATCTTCGAGCGCGAGGATCTCTGCGGGCGTGTGCTGGCCAACGAGGGCGAGTTCCGCCAGATGCTGGAAACGTTGTGCGACCTGCCGATCGTCGGCGACGTGCGCGGGGCCGGCTACTTCCAGGCGATCGAGCTGGTCAAGGACCGTGAGACCAAGGAGACCTTCAACGACGCGGAGTCCGAGGAGCTCTTGCGCGGCTTCCTCTCCGGCGAGCTCTACAGGCGCGGCCTGATCTGTCGTGCCGACGATCGTGGCGATCCGGTCATCCAGCTCTCACCGCCGTTGATCGCCGGTACCGAGCAGTTCGAAGAGATCCACGACGTCCTGCACAGCGTGCTCGGCGAGGCCTGGGAGAAGGTACGCCATGGCAGCTTCCAGCAGCCGGGTGGGCGGTTGCTGCGGCGATAGGGCGGCTCGTGCTCACCGTCCAAAGCCTCCTTGACGAACTCGACCTCGAGCTCGCTGCCGGTGGCGACGCCGCCGAGGCGCCGGTCCGCTGGGTGCACATCTCCGAGCTTGAGGACCCGACCCCGTGGCTCTCCGGCGGCGAGCTGATGCTGACCACCGGCATCCCGCTGGGCAGCGCGGCCAAGCAGCGCGCCTTCGTCAAACTGCTCGCCGATCACAATCTCGCGGGACTCGGCTTCGGCACCGGGTTCAGCCACGAGAAGCTGCCCAAGGCGCTGGTCGACGAGGCCCAGAAGCGGGACTTCCCGCTCTTCGAAGTCCCCTACTCGGTGCCGTTCATCGCGATCACCGAGAAGGCCTTCGCCCGCCTCGTCAACGAGCAGTACGAGGTGCTGCAGCGCGGTATTGCCGTGCAGCGCCGGCTCGAGCGGCTGGTGCTCGAAGAGCGCGGCCTGGAGGAGATTGTGGCGACGATCGCCTCCGCGGTGGGCGGCACGGTGGCGATCCTCGGCGGCCGCGGCGAGCGCCTCGCGGGGCGCGGCTTCCGCCGCCAGCTCTCCGCCGAGGCGGTCAACGCAATCCGCGAGGAAGCCCTTCGACACACGGCGGATGGACACCCGTTCGTTCCAGCGCACCCGGCCGTGGCGGGCAGGGCCCTGGCTCACCCGGTGATCTCGCCCGGCGGCGGGCCGCCGCAGGCCTGGGTCGTGATCGTCCGTGATTCCGGCGGCCTCGGCGATTTCGAGCGCCTGATCCTGCAGCAGGCGGTCGCCGTCGTCGCGCTCGAGCTGATGCGGCGGCGGGTCGCCCGTGAGACCGAGCGCCGCCTGGCCGGCGACGTTCTCGCCGGCGCCCTCGGCGGTCGTCTCGACCCGACCGAGCTGCGTCGCCGGCTCGAGCCGTTCGGGATCGGCGACGAAGCGGCGGTGCTGGTCTTCGCACTCGACGACCCGGCAGCGGCGGAGGGCACCCTCGAGCGGGCCCTTGCCGCCGACGCCTGTCCGGCCGTCGTCGCCCCGCACGCCAGCGGCCGGCGTGAGCTGCTCTGCGCCGTGGTCGACGCCGCCGACCGCGACCCGGTCGACCTCGCCGCCGAGGCGCGCAAGGCGCTGGTCAAAGACCGCGGCGCGGTGCGCGCCGCCGCAAGCCGCCCGGCGCCGCCCGAGAACCTGCGTCACTCCTTCCACGAGGCCCGCTGCGCGCTGGAGGCGACCGCGCTCGACAACGGGGCCGGGCCCGAGGTCGCCTCTTGGCGCGACCTCGGCGCCTTCACCCTGCTGCTCTCGATCCAGGACGACGAGGCGTTGAAGCTCTACTGCGACAGCGTGCTCGGCCCGATCGAGCAGGGCGATGAGGAGTACGGCGGCGAGCTGCTGCGCTCGCTCGAGGCCTTCATCGAGCAGAACGGTCAGTGGGAGAAAGCGGCGCGGCAGGTCTACTGCCATCGCCACACCCTGCGCTACCGGATGCGCAAAGTCGAGGATCTGACCGGCCGCGACCTCTCGCGCGCTCACGATCGGATCGAGTTCTGGCTCGCCCTGCGCGCCCGCGAGCTGGTCACATGAATTCCGCCCCCGTGCTCTGCTCTCGGTCGTTCGCATTAATGGCCCCCAGAGATCTTGCTCTCTCCCTTCCGCGTCCGCCGGGGGCGGCTGGAGGTGGCCTCGGATGAGGGTCGGGGTCCCAGCCGAGATCAAGCCGGACGAGTACAGGGTCGCAGTTACCCCAGCCGGGGTGCGCGAATTGGCGGTCCATGGCCATGAGGTGCTGATCGAGTCCGGAGCAGGCGAGGGCAGCGCGATCGCCGACGCCGAGTTCGAGGCGCAGGGGGCGCGCATCGCGGCCGACGCCGCCAGCGTCTTCGACGAGGCCGAGATGGTGCTCAAGGTCAAGGAGCCGCAGCCGGTCGAGGTCGAGATGTTGCGGCCCGGGCAGCTGCTCTTCACCTACCTGCACCTGGCGCCGGACCCGGAGCTGACCCGCGGCCTGCAGGGCTCGGGCGCCACCTGCATCGCCTACGAGACCGTCGAGGACGCGAAGGGCAGGTTGCCGCTGCTGGCACCGATGAGCGAGATCGCCGGCAAGATCGCCACCCAGGCCGGGGCCTTCATGCTGGAGAAGCCGCTCGGTGGCCGCGGCATCCTGCTCGGCGGCGTGCCCGGCGTGGCGGCGGCGAACGTGATGGTGATCGGCGGCGGCGTGGTCGGCATGAACGCGGCTTTCGTGGCGATCGGGATGGGCGCCGACGTCTTCGTCTACGACAAGTCGATCGACCGCCTGCGCGAGCTGGAGGTCGACTTCGCCGGCAGCTGCTCGACCGTCTACTCGACCACGCTCGCAATCGAGGAGATGCTCCCTCGCGCCGACCTCGTAATCGGTGCGGTGCTCGTCCACGGTGCCCGTGCGCCATTCGTCGTGCGCCGCGAGCAGTTGGCGCTGATGAAGCCAGGCGCCGTGCTGGTGGACGTCGCGATCGACCAGGGCGGCTGCTTCGAAACCTCGCGCCCGACCACGCACCACGACCCCACCTTCACGGTCGACGGGATCACCCATTACTGCGTTGCCAACATGCCCGGCGCGGTGCCGATCACCTCGACCCACGCGCTCACCAATGCCACCCTGCCCTACGCAATCGCGCTGGCCGATCGGGGCGTTGCCGAGGCGATCCGGGCCGACCCTGGCATCCGCCCTGGCCTCAACGTGGCGGCTGGCTCGGTCACCCATCCGGCGGTGGCCGAGGCGGTGGGCACTGAGTGCGTCCCGGTTGAGGAGGCCCTGGAAATCAGATTGGAGGCGAGATGAGGGAGCTGAAGAACTTCATCGGCGGTGGCGCCGTCGATCCCGCCGACGGTGCGACCGAGGAGGTCGTCAACCCGGCAACGGGAGAGACGATCGCCGAGGCGCCGCTCTCGGCCAAGGCGGACGTCGATGCCGCGGTGGCGGCGGCCAAGGCCGCCTTCCCCGGCTGGGCGGCGACACCGCCGGGTGAAAGGGCGCGGGCGCTGCTGCGCATGGCCGACCTGATCGAGGAGCGCGGCGAGGAGATCGCCGACCTCGAGGCGGCCGACGCGGGCAAGCCACGCGGCGCGGTGATCGAGGACGAGGTGCCCCCGATGGCCGACCATCTGCGTTTCTTCGCCGGCGCGGCGCGGACGATGGAGGGCCGCGCCGCGGGCGAGTACATGGAGGCCCACACCTCCTTCGTCCGCCGCGAGCCGGTCGGCGTGGTCGGCCAGATCACGCCCTGGAACTACCCGCTGCTGATGGCGATCTGGAAGATCGGGCCGGCGCTCGCCGCGGGCAATACGGTGGTTCTGAAGCCGGCCGAGACGACGCCGCTCACCACCCTGCTCTTCGCCGAGTGGTGTGGGGAGATCCTGCCGCCAGGCGTCTTCAACGCGATCGGTGGCCACGGCGAGCCGACCGGTGCCGAGCTGGTCACCCATCCCGACGTGGCGATGGTCTGCCTCACCGGCTCGCCGCCGACCGGCAAGTGGATCGCCAAGGCCGCCGCCGACACCCTGAAGCGCGTCCACCTCGAGCTCGGCGGCAAGGCGCCGGTGGTGATCTTCGACGACGCCGACATGGAGGCGGCGATCGAGACGATCGCCGGTACCGCCTACTACAACGCTGGCCAGGACTGCACCGCCGCCACTCGAGTCCTTGCCTCGAAAGACGTTTACGACGACGTCGTCAGCGGTCTCGCCGGGGAAGCCCGTGGTCTGGTGCTGGGCGACACGATGTCTGCCGACACGACGCTGGGCCCGCTCAACTCCGCCCGTCAGCGAGAGCGAGTCGAGGGCTTCCTCGAGCGACGACCCGCCAAGGCCGAGATCGTCACCGGTGGCAAGCAGCCCGATCTACCCGGCTTCTTCCTCGAGCCGGCGGTGGTTGCCGGCCTCGAGCAGCAGGACGAGATGATCCAGAGCGAGATCTTCGGCCCGGTGATCACGGTGCAGCCGTTTGCGGACGAGGAGAAGGCGATCGAGTGGGCCAATGGCACTCGCTACGGGCTCGCCTCCTCCGTCTGGACGCGCGACGTCGGGCGGGCGATGCGGGTTGCCAACGCGCTCGAGTTCGGCTGCGTCTGGATCAATGACCACATCCCGCTCGTCTCCGAGATGCCGCACGGCGGCTTCAAGCAGTCGGGCTACGGCAAGGACCTCTCGGTCTACGCGCTCGAGGATTACACCGAGATTAAGCACGTGATGATCAACCTCGAATGAGGAAGGATCTGACGGCCCCAGATCGCCGCCATGCGGCGTCCTCAGTCGTCCGAATAACGCTGCTATTCGGACTCCCTGCGTCCCTGTCTGGCAACGCCTGGACCTCGTCATATCCTTCCTCAACATGAGGCTCGCCATCGCAGGGATGGCGCTGGCCATCGCGGCGCTCGTCTTCATCGCCGCGGCGCCGGCGTCCGAAGAAGAAGAAGTCCCGCGCTGTCACGGCCGGCGGGCGACGATCGTCGGCACCGAAGGCGACGACGTGCTGCGCGGCACGCCCGGGCGAGATGTGATCTGGGGCGGCGGTGGCGATGACGTCATCCTCGGCAGCCTCGGCAACGACCTGCTCTGCGGCGGCCCCGGCTCGGACCTGATCCACGGCGGCCGCGGCAACGACATCGCCGACGGCGGCCCCGGCAACGAAGACCGGGTGCTCGGCGACCTTGGTGACGACAAGCTGATGGGCGGCCCAGGTGACCGCGACGAAGTTGCCGGCGGCCTCGGCATCGACACGATCAACGGCGGTCCGGGCAACTTCGACTACGTGCACGGCGACTATGGCTACGACCGCATCGATGGCGGGCCCGGCAAGGGCGACATCGCCTCCTTCGCCACCGATGTCGCTGCCGGTCCCGACGGCCGCGGCGGGGTCCGGGTCGAACTGGCGCGCCATCGGGCTCGCGGCGACGGCCATGACCGTCTCTATCGGGTCGAGAGCATCGAAGGCTCAGCCTTCGATGACGTCCTGATCGGCAACGGCCAGGCCAACACGATCGACGGCGGCGCCGGCGACGACACGATCCGCGGCGGCGGTGGGGGTGACCAGATCTTCGGCGGCCCGGGCAGCGACAGCTGCTCCGGAGCGAAGGCCACTCAGTCCTGCGGGCGCGAAGCGAGGTTGAACGCGTCGGCCTACGTCGAACTCGATCCGGCGCCGGGCAGTGGCGGCGGGCTGATCCTCCTCGGCGGCCCGGGCAGCGACCACTTCGTCGTCTCCTTCGACGAAGCGAGCTCGACCTTCGGCGTCAGCGCCCAGAAGCCAATCGCGCTCGGACAGGGCTGCGAGCGCGTCAGCGCTGTGCAGGCCAACTGCCCCAGCGACGGCCCAGCTCGCTTCTTCACCGCCGACCTCGGTCCCGGCCGCGACAGCCTCAAAGTCGAAGGCTCGCTCGAGGGCGCCCAGAACGTGCGGATCGCCGGCGGCTACGGCGACGACACGATCCACGGCGGGCCCGAGGACGACCTGATCGAGGCGGGCTTCGGCGCCGACAAGCTCTACGGGGGGGACGGCGCCGACGGTCTGGTGGGCAGCAGGCCCGGCCCCACCTTCCTCTACGGTGAAGGCGACGGCGACCTGCTCGCCGCCGGCGGCGGCTGCGCCGGCGGGGCCCTCGTCGGCGGCCCCGGCCGCGATGACGCCTCCTTTGCCGAGACCCCCGCGCATCCAGGTGTCTTGCACATCTCCTTCGCCGTCCATGCTGCTTGGATCGACGCCATCCCGGGTTGCCACAAGGTCCACCTCTCGCCCACCGACGAGGACATGGAGGGCTCCTTCGACTGGGACGTGCTGGTCGGCGACAGCGGTCCCAACGCAATGCTCGGCCAGCCCGGCGCCGACCGCTTCTACGGGGGTGGCGGCGAAGACGTGATCGACGCCCGCGACGGCACCCGCGACTTCTCGATCCAGTGCGGCCGCGGCAGCGCTCCCCAGCCCGGCCGTCCCGTCCGTGGTGTCCCCTCCGGCCGCGCCCTCACCGACCCCTTCGACCCGGCCCCGGTGCTCTGCAAGGAAACCAAGCACGGTCACCCGGTCGATGGTCTGGGCGCCACCGACTCTCCCCGGAAGCCCTCCTAGCTGCATCTAACGGCCGCGGCCGTCGCCGTTGGCGACGGTGCAGGCTTCCTCGCCGCCGACGAAGGGAGCCAACGTGACGTAGGTCGCGAGGGGGGCGATCTCCTGCATGCTCTCGGCGCCGCCGCGTTTGACCTGGTCGTAGATCAACGAGTAGATCGCGCCGCCGATCGCCTC
>CAZQET010000286.1:0-3612 GCA_964591825.1 uncultured Conexibacteraceae bacterium | reverse complement strand
ACAGGCCGGCTCCTCTCTCGCGCTCAAGTGCTTTCCGCAAAAGCTCTTCGAAACGCTCGATCCCGCGCTCTCGCCGCGCCGCGCCGGCCGTGCCGAGCGAGAGCGACTCAACGATCACGTACGAGGCCCTCTCCGGGTGCGCAGAGACCGTCTCCCCGTAGGCGGTCAGGGCTCGGAGCAGGCTGTCTCGCAGATCGCCGCCCCCCCTGCGGTAGGCCGTCCACGCCCGGTCGGCGGTTTCATCGACGATTTCATCGAAGGCGGCCCAGAAGCACTCCTCCTTGCTCTCGAAGACCTCATAAAAGGTGCTCTTCGAAATCCCCGCCAGCCCGACCAGCTCGCCCAGCGTTACGCCGTCATAGCCACGTCTGCTCACCGCCGCGATCATCGCTCCCAGTAGCCGCTCGCGTCGATGATCCGTGACCTCGGCCTCGCTCATCCGACGTGGCCCACGGGGTAGACCCTCGAACAACGGGGCGAGGGACTCCCCGGCGGCGTCGGAGGGTTTCACGTCAGTGCCCAAGATAGATGAGAAGGGACGCTGGGTCCACTGCAGGGGGTTTAGTACCAGCCTTGACATAGCATCCCGAACCTGCATAAGCTTGAGGCGTCGCGTGAGGCGGAAGGGATGCAAAGGGCCGGCGACTGAGCTCCTCTAGCGCAAAAGGCCTGGGTCTTACAAGGGAGGTAGGGACGATGACGTTGAGTGCTAATTCGTGTTGCGGGTTGAAGCAATGGGCACTTGCCGTCCTGGTTTTTTCAATGGCAATTTTCCTGCTTCCGACCAGCGCCCAGGCCCGGCAGACTCATAGGCTCATCGAAGCCTTCGGCAGCGCAACCCAGCCGACCTTCGGCGAGGCCGCGGGGACGGCGGTGGACCCTGCGACGGGCGACTTGCTTGTTGTCGATCTCGGTAACGAGACGTTGAGCCGCTTCAAGCCGGACGGCACCCCGGCTCCCTTCCCGGCCCTTGCCGGAAACGTCATCGACGGCCATCCGGGGGAAGAAGATGCGACGCCGCAGGGTGAAATCCTCAGCACCGAAGCCGGTAGTGCAAGCGAAGCCCAGATCGCGGTGGCTCCACCGGGGGCAACCGGCGGCACCGAAGGAGACATCTACGTCACCGACGGCTACAACGGCCAGGTCGATGTCTTCGCGCCGAACGGCAAGTACATCGGCCAGCGGTCATTCGGCTTTCCCTGTGGAGTCACGGTGGATCCCGAAGGTAACGTCCTGGTGGGCAGCTTCGAAGCCCAACCCGGTGTCTACAAGCTGACCCCGTCGGCCCCGGCGACCTTCAGCGAATCGCCGGCCAGCCCGTTCCCATTCAAAGGGGGCCCACTCGAAGCAGGCCCATGCCAGCTTGCCGCCGGGGCCGGACCAAGCGAAGGCTTTGTATTCGCAACCGCCTACGCGGGTCCGGTCGTCAAGATCGACAGTCAGGGATCTGAAGAAGGAACCGTCAAATACACGGTGGCGAGCGGCAACATCACCACGGTGGCCGTCGATTCCTCCGATGGGGACGTTTACGCGGCGAGGGGCAGCGCGGTCGAACAGCTCGACGCCTCGGGTGCGACGCCCAGCAGCCTCGACAGGTTCGACACGAGCGGTGAGGTCCAGGGCATCGCGCTCAATGCCGCCGGTTCAGCTTATCTGTCAGAAAGCGGCTCGCCAACGGTCCGCGTTTTCGGTCCCGCCACTGTCCTGACCCTCGCCACCGAACCGGCGACCGGAGTTGGCAGAGTCAGCGCCACGCTGAACGGCACGCTCAACGACGAAGTCACCGAAGTCACCGAATGCTTTTTTGAATATGGCGAAACGACCAGCTACGGGAGCGTCGCTCCGTGCGGTTCCGTCGACGGCACGTCGATCAGCAGTCCGGGAGAAATCCCGCGAGACGCCACCACACACGTCGTCAGCGCGCCAGCCAGTCTCGCGGCCTTGAACACCGAATACCACTACCGCCTGGTTGCCGCGAACTCGGTTGAACGGGTGAAAGGGCCTGACGAGACGTTCAAGTCCCTGGGCCCGCCGCTGATCGACTCCGAGCGCGCGTCCGGGATCACCTCCACCCGGGCGCTGGTCAGTGGCTCGATCGAGCCGCGAGGAGAAGGGACCTCATTTTTCGTCGAATACGTGACCGAAGCACGATTCTTCGAAAGTGGCTACGTCGAGGCGATGAAGGCTCCGGTGCCGGCGAAGTCGATCGGCTCCAGCCTCGGTCCGGTTCCGGTCAGCCAGGAAATTGGCGGTCTCGAGCCGGGTACCGGCTACCACTTCAGGCTGGTTGCAACGACCATGGTCGATGCGCCGGTCCTCGGTCCCGACAGGACCTTTGCCACCCTGCCGGCGTCCGCGGGTCTGCCTGACGGCCGGATCTACGAGATGGTCACGCCGCCGCAGAAGGGGGGCGAGGTCTTCCCGCCGGAAAGCGAAGGGCTGCTCGGGGGTAGCTGCTTCCACTGCCTGCCCGGCATCGAACGTCCGCGGATGCCGATGGAGGTGAGCGCCGACGGCTCCTCACTCGTCTTCGAGGGCCAACCGTTCCACCCCGGCCTCGGCTCCGAAGCCAACGAGTACCTCGGGCGACGCGACCCGGCGAGCGGCTGGGAGACCGAAGGCCTCAGCCAGCCGCAGTACCGCACCAATCCGATCGGGGAAGAGGCGGCCGGCTTCCTCGCTTTCTCCCCGGGCTTCGCCAAGGGGGTGCTCGCGCAAGCCCAGCCGTCGCTGACGTCCGACGCGCCGTCTGAATATCCGAACCTCTATTTGTGGCAGCAGGGTGGCTCGTTGCGGCCGCTGATCACCCAGGCGCCCCCTAACCGCCCTGGAGCGGGGACGGAACCCTTCAAGGTGCTGTATGCCGGGGCAAATGCGGGGCAAGGGTCGGTCGGGTCATTCACCCACCTGATCTTCGAAGCCAACGACGCGCTCACCGGCGCCACCGCGGCCGCGCCGGCCGCGCCGCCGGTGGGCGCGAGCGAACGAAACCTGTACGAGTGGGTTGAAGGGCAGCTCCGCCTGGTCAACGTCCTGCCGGGGAACACGAGCGCCGCGCCCGGCGCCGTGATCGGCGCCGGCCACCTCTTCCAGGAGCATCCGAGCCAGGAAAGCCCGGTTTTCGACGACGCGATCTCCGCCGATGGCAAACGGGTCTTCTTCACCTACCCCGGCTTCTACGAAGAACCTGCCGGCTCGTCGAACTTCGTCAACGCACCGCTTCTCGCCCGCATCGGCGGGACCGAAACGATCGAGCTGGATCAGCTTCAACCGGGCGCCCCCGGCTTCTTCAGCGGCGGCGGCCACTATCTGGGCGCCACTCCAGACGGCTCCAAGGTCTTCTTTACCGACGAAGACGGCCTCACCCCGGGGGCTCACCTGTTCGAAGGGGCGGATCTCTACGTCTACGACTTCGACAAGCCCGCGGCTGAACGGCTCGCCGACTTGACCGCTGGATCCGAACCGGCTGCGGTGTTGGGACTGCTCGGCGCGAGCGAAGACGGGAGCTACATCTACCTCGTCGCCCAAGGAAGGCTGACCGGGGAAGAAGAAAACGCCAACGAAGAACAAGCGGAAGCTGGGGCGAACAACCTCTACGTCTGGCACCAGGGG
>CAZQET010000285.1:0-10717 GCA_964591825.1 uncultured Conexibacteraceae bacterium | reverse complement strand
CCGCGATTGGTGCCGCCGAAAAGGTGGAAGGTGAGCTTGGGCTTGAAACCGAGCCTGGCGCAGTCCGCAGCCTGGAAACGATCGGCGAGATCAATACTGGTGTCGTCGGCAGTCGTGCTGACGTCCCCTCCCGTTCCGGTGATGTGCCCATCGATCTGCTTTTCGGCACAGCTGGTCGGGTTGATGGTGAAGCCAGGCCGATTGAGGCTCAGGCGAATGTCGCGTATCCGCACGGGGATCCCCTGGAAGATCTGCGGGAATGGGTCGGTCAGGGCCGAGCCTTGCGCCGTTTCCGGGTTGACGTTCAGCGCCGTCCGCACTGCGATTACGCCGAGATCAAAGGGGCCAACCACGACCGGACTGATGACGACGATGCTGATCGGCGCCCCCCGGTAGGGACCCGCCAGATAGACCTGGCCAGGCACATAGGTGAGCGTCACGCCGACTCCGGCACCGACCTGGGTGGTGCCAATCAGGCTCGAAGCCGGACACGAGGGGCTTGCCTGCTCCAATGCTCCGTCGCCGGCGCCGGTGCGGTGTTCGGCGCTGGCGATCGCAGCATCCGAGCAAATGCCTACCCCGGCGAATCTGGCCGCAAGGCCCGGGGGCAGGGTGACGCCCAGCTGGCTGAACTCTTGATCGTCGTCCGTGCGGGTGAGGCGCATGGCGAACGGTGAGTAGGACCCGCCGGCATTGCTGATGGTGCCGGCGCTCAGTGTCGGCTTGAACTGACGCGCGCCCAGGCTGTCGACACAGGGAGAGCCATCGGGCTTCTGCGTGACGTCATAGGAGCTGTTGACCACGTGCGGGGTCGAGGGATCCTGCCAGGTGAAGAATTCGGCACGGATCGTCTTGGTCCCACAGGTGCTCGGGTTGACCAAGCCGGCTCGTACGCCACCCTTCAGGCTCAACTGCAGGTCGGAGACCGGGAACTGGGGGAGTTCGTCGAAGGTGGTCGTGATCTGTCCGGTCTTGGAGTCGAGATCGACCCGGCCGGGAATCTTGACCAGGATGCCGCGATCCGGTTCTTCGATCACCAGATAGATCGAGAGGAAGTTGTGGAAGGGATTGTCACCCTGCTTGGCGACATAGATGAAGCCTTCGGGCTGAGCGTCGACGGGGAGGATCGGGGTGTGAATGATCAGCTTTCCGAACTGGGAATCGTCCGGGCAGGCAACCGGATCGTTGGTGCCGAGACCGATCTGCGCCGGTGAGCAGCTCCCCAGGCCCTGCGCCGCCGATGGGGAGAGCGTCATCCCTTCGGGCAGCGTGACGACGGCCCTCTTGATCGGCGGAGTCGAGATCCCCTTGACGAAGCCGTTTTGGGAATAGAGCTCTTTGGCTTCGGTGACTTCGTCGTTTCGTTGCGGCACTTCGAGATGCACATCGAGGCCGGTGGGGGCTCCCGCATGAGCGTCCGTGGGCTGCAGGGCCACCTTGGGTTCGAAGCGGAAGCGCGGGTCATCGCAGCCCGAGACGTTCAGGGCATGGCTTTCTTCATCGACTGGCGTGAATGCCCCAGGGTGCTCGTAGGAGTCGACACGAATGCGAGCGCCGCCATTGTCGAAGCCGCAGTCCATCGAGCTGGTGAAGAAGGGTCTGATCGGCCCCGCGAACGCGGCTCCCAGGGTCGGGTCTTCGCCTGAGGTCCCGACTAGATAGCGGAACTTGTCATGGGCCGGGTCGCCAGGCACACCCCAGATCGTGGCATCCGCGCCACGTACGTTGAGCAGTGACGAGATGTTCGGCGACACCGATTTGATCGCGTAGTTCTGCGCCGGATCGAGCTCGGCGAATATGTGGCCCTGCACATAGGAGCCGGCGTTGAACCCCAGGTCGACCGGCGTTCCCTTGGGAGGGACGAGGTTATAGAGCGCAACCCGGCTGAGCGTCGCATTCGGATTGAGGAACGCGCCACGTCCGTTCTTGCTGCCGCGTTCCTCCGCGCGAATGTTCAGATAGCCGACCTGAGTGTTGGACGGACAGCCGGTCGAGTTTATTGAGATCCCGGCCTGAGCAAATGCAACTGGATTGCACTTCGGCAGCGCCTCCGGGTTGCCGATCATGCCCCGCGGAAGAGTGACTTCGACGTTTCGGACCAAGCCGTTGGAGAATGCTTCACGGGTGGCGTCTTTTCCCAGGGTGCTGGCAGCATTGAAGTCGAAATTGACACGGAACTCAAAGGGATGGTCACCCGCCTGACGAGAGCGTTCGTCGGATGGATATTCCCCTCCGAAGACGTCTCCTTCGAAGCTGTTGGGCACGATGCCGAACTGCGACGGGGCATCGCTGAAGGGGACCGGGTCAGTGTCGCTGGCCGATCGAGACGCACCCCCACCTTCGGCCTTGGCTGTGTTCGTCCCTACCCCCGAGGCGCCTGGATCGATGGCCACTTCGATCGAGAGCTGGGACAGGTAGCCAGCAGAATTGGATTCATTGCCATTGAGCTGCGGAGCCCGCCCCTGGCCAAAGAGCAGGGTATCCACGAAGGTCAATTCGCAGGTGACCGTTTCGGTCCCCACGCCGGTGCAATTGGGGGACACGCCGAAGACTTCTTCGCAGAAGGCCCAACCAAATTCCGTGCATACTTCCCAGGCCGTTTCCGGCCCCCAGTTGATTTTGGTGGCGGTGACTCCAGCGGGGAGTTCGTCGACGATCTTGAGCCCGGGTTCAAAATCCGACGTGCCGATATTGCGCACCTGGACGGTGAAGACCCCTTCACCACCGGGCGGCAGGTTTGTGTCTCCCCAGGTCGCCTTGATGTCGGGGGTCGGTTCGGCGATCGCCTGCGCCACCGGAGCACCCAGCATGACGGCCGTTAGAGCGAGAAGACAGGTGGGCATCGCGATGCGCGTGAGCAGGCGCGAGCGCCGCCCTGCGTTCGTCTTTGACCTCGTCGTCGCCCTCTCGCCGATACCGGTCTGCCGCCTCACTTCGTCCTCCCGCCGTTGTCTCGGCTTTGTCGTCCACGAGCGCTTTTGTGCTTGTTGCTTCTGTGTTTTCTCCTGCAGTGCCCTCGCTTCACCCTGCCGCGCTTTTTGGCGCAGACATGGCGACGTCGGGATGCGGGCCCAGCGTTGCCGGGACCGATGTAGGTCGAGCTCTGAGGCGTCGCGCTTGACGGGGCCGCCTGGAGCGGACCCTGACACGAGTCTTCCTGGCAGCGGGCCGGCGGATTGGCCGGAGTGAAGCCGCCCCCGATCCTGGCGTCGTAGAGGTTCGCCAGCCCATCGTGCTCGAAGCCGGTGAGACCGGGGTCGGTCACCGTGAAGAAGATGTTCGAGCCGCTGGAGTCCATTCCGTGGACCTTCGGCCCGACCAGCTGCCCCGTGCTGAATTCGGTGATTCCATCGGTGATCAGCTGCCTGCTTCCATCGTGCCATTCGTAGACGTCGACGCCACCGTTGACATCGCCAGGGAGCAGGGTCTCCGGGGTCACAAACGAGACCGTGGAACCGTCGTTGGAGATCTGGAGGCCACCCATGCCGCCGAATTCGGCATCGCCGACCGCTCGTTTGGTAACGCCGCCGCGCGAGCAGGAAATGCACTCGAGGCTTGCGTCAGGAGCGTCGTAGAGATAGAGCTCTTCTTCCTTTTCGCCTCCGGGGCCGGTCGCGACTTCGTCGGCAGTCAGGGACCGGGTACCCGGCGCCCTGAATACGAGGACATCTCCATCGCTCGAAATACCAGCTTCCCCGCTGACGAGCGTGCGCATGTCGTCCATTTCACCCACGAAATGAACGTTCCCGCCGCTCAGGGCATAGAGATTGGGGTGTCCAGCGTTGCCGTGACCGGGCACCAGCTGCCTCAGGGACTCGAAGTAAACATGCGAGAAGTCGCTGGAGATCAGGATCGGGGTAAAGCTGCCAGCCGCCTCTTCGATCGCAGCGTCGGGCACGACACAGGAGAGGCAGGTCGATTCGCCGCTTTCCTCGTCCCAGCGATAGAGGTCGATGTCTTCGTTGTTATCGGCGGGTTCGAGCCGGCTCCTGGTGGCGAAGTAGGCGTGACGCCCATCGGGACTGACCGTGACGAGGGCCACGTCGGTGCCTTCCACTCCGGGATCGATCAGCGTGGTTTGCTCCGTACCTCGATTGCGCATGTAGAGCCCGTAGGAGCCGGCGCATTCGCCGTTTGGCTGCGCGCCGAAATAGACGCGCGAGGCATCGGTGTCGGCGATGAGGTGGTAGCCGGGACGCCACTCCACGGATGTTCCGCTGGTGGCGCCTTCCTGCCCTCCGATGAAGCTTCGTCCTTCAGAGACGTCCAGGCCGCAACTCGATTCCGTGCCGTCGGGCATGATGCTGAGGATTTCCGAGGCCCCGTTGCCAATGTCTTCGAGCTGGCGGGTCGATGAGTTCAGTAGGACAACGTGGTTTCCATCATCGGTGATTTCGGCCTGCCGGGGTTCCCTTTCGTAGGCCTTGAGGACTTCCTGATGCTGATTCCGGTCGAGCCTGACCACGGTGCCGCCGTTTTCCTGAAGCCCCCTGGCCCGCTGTGCGCTGACCACGAAGCGGGAGAAGTCAGGGGTCGCCCCGGCGAGTTCGTAGGCCAACGAGCCTTCGCCGACCTGTTCGCCGGCAGGCGGTGCCAGGCTGCGTGATTGCCAGCCGCTTGACGTCCTTTCCGCGAGGAAGACCGACTGCGTGCCTCCGGGCGCCCCCGGCGCGCCACCGACCGTGCTCCAGACCGCCCTTTCGCCGTCGGGGGAGGAAATCGAATCGCTGCGAAACTTGAAGAGTTCCACGAGCACGTTCTGATCGCCCTTGTCGGGGTTGTTGACCAGCTCGATGCCACGCTGTGGAAGCAGCATTTCAGCTGTGGTGCGGGTGGTGAAGGTCTTTTCCGTTCCGAGAGAAACGGCCGGCCCCGCTTCGTTTTCAACCAGCGCAAGGCGATAGTGGTAGGTGGTGTCTGGCTGGAGCTCGGTGAGATCGTCGCCGATGACGATCTGCCTCCTGGCGTTGACGGTGGCCTCGCGAGTCGGCAGCGTGGTCCAGTTGACGCCGTCTTCACTGAGTTCGAAGCGATAGGTGACATCGGCTTCGCCGTCGGGGTTGACGTAGCCGTTGATTCGCGCGCTGGTGTCGGTTCGGGGCGCAGCAAAGGCGAGCGAGACTTCGCTCGGCACAACCGCTTCCGTCGTGAATTCCTTGGTTTCGGAGAGGGCGCCTTCGCCCATTGGTTCGAAGCTGTTATTTGCCCTGATTCGCACGCAGTAGTGCTGGGCTGGCAGCAGGCCGGTCAAATCGTGTTCGACTGGGGTGGCTGTATTGATTTCGCCGCCGGGGAGATAGAGGGTCGCGGCCGTTTCGAAGCCACCTTCACATTCTGGGTCGGTGCTAGTTTCGACCTTCCACTTGACCGAGTCTTCATGCGGATTGATCGTGCCGCTGATCCGCTCCGACGTGGGACCGAGAGCCACGGGCTCATCGATCGTGACGTCCGGGCCCGCGGTTGCCTGGGGCGGCGTGACTTCAGTGGCACCCGAGACCGCACGCAAGCCGTTGGCGGTGTTGATCGCGACCAACCGCACATGGTTGACCTGATTCCCGAAGAGGTTCGTGGCCTTGAATTCAACCGCGTGTTCCAGGCTGTCTTCGGGCAGGCTCTGAAGGGGCGAGCGGAAGGCCCGTGCGAATTCCCCCAGGGGACTCCCGGACCACTCGAAGTAATAGGCGTTGGGAACCCCCTGGGGGTTGATCTTGCCGTGGAAAGTGGCCGTGCCGGGGCCCGACGCCACGGCGGCTTCGATGGTCGGGTCGGGCACCGTGCCAGTGACCGCGGGCCCGAAGGCGTCGACTTCGGCGGAGCCGGCGTCGGCGACGTAGACTCGATTCAGGGCCCCGTTGTAGGCGATGCCCCTGCCACTATCGATCCCCCTTCCAAAGGTTCCAACCAGGGCCCCGCTGCTGTCGTACTCATTGAAGTTGGGGCTTTCGCCATGGATCGTGAAGATGTGGCCGGTCCCGCTCGTCTGGTCGGCGAAGACGTCCAGGGCGAATGCCGGGTCGAGGTTCGAGTCGAACGCGCCGCCGACATATTTGTCGACCGTGCTGCCCGCGACATAGACGTTGCCGCTCGCATCGACATCGAGGCCTCGGTCCCCCGAGACTGGAAAGGAGTCGATCCTGGCTGGCGGAGTGCCCGTGTTGGCATACTCGTCGACCTCTCCGTTCCCAAGGACCCACGGATGACCAGCCGAATCGACGGCCACGTCACGCACGGTGGAGGAAAAGGAGATTTCCCAGAGGAACGAGCCATCGGATCCGAAGGCGAACAGCCTCGCTGGAGAGGCCGTGGTGACATAGAGCCGACCCTGGGTCGGCCCACCTGAATTGTCAACCGCAACGCCAAGATCGCCGACGCTTTCCGAAAACCTCTCCGTCGGAGAGCGAGTTATCGAGGAGCTGCCAATGGCGCTGAAGTCGACCGCGGCGCCATCGGAGTCGAACTTCGAGACGGCATGGTTGACCGTCGTTTCCGCATTCCCTCCACCTTCCGCGACATATACGTCCCCGGTTGACTCGTCCACCGCAATATGTCCGGGTTCACCAAAGTGGCCAGCTGTCGTGTCGCTGCCGTCGAAGCTGAAGAGCAACGGACGGTCGGTGACGGTCGCGCCGAAGCTTGCAGCGGGAGCGATCAGAAAAACCGCGGCCGCAAAGAAGAGGGTCAGTGCCCCCACCGCCGAGATACTCAACTCATGACAAATCCCAAACTTCAACGGCGATCCAGACCGCATTCTCACAGCGCCTTTTCTCCTTGTCCCATCAGCCCCGTCTCCTCCCGCTCTCACCACGATCTATCCCGACGCTGGCAAGTCCCTGCCTCGCCGGCTTGGGCAACGCAAAACCCTCCCTGCATCTTCTTGGTCTCAGAATTAGCAAACGGCTACGTACTCGTCAAGGAACGCACCAAAACCTCGTACCCAGTTGCAGCGCTGGCTGTCAGAGATCCGACCTCGCCGTCGCAACCTCAAGGGACTTTGCAGATGCCGCCGACTTACGGAGGGGCCGGCAACCATCGGCCGGCCCCTCCAAGATCCCATAGCTGATTACTTACCTACTTCACGTGCGATTCAGCACAGGATCCACTAGCGGCGGTCACTCCTGGAAAATGCTTCCGCTCGTCGACCCGTTCACTGAGGTGACGACATACGGTTTCTCGGTTTCCCACGTTCCGCTGGTCCCGCAGAGGCCACCACCGGATATGGATACCGTTGTTTTAGCCGTTGCGTTTGCAGTGCCGTTGATGGTGCCACCGTTCATGGTTAGGAACGTGGTGCCTGAAATTGCTTTTGCGGTGCACTCTGCACCAAGTGGGCATTCCTGTAGTAAGACGGTCGTTCCTTCGGGGAAGAGTTTCCCGTTGCCGCCTCCGATTGCTTCGTCTTTGAATGTACCGAGGGCCGTTGTCGTTACTTTTTTACAACCTTCCGTGCAATTCGGCCATTCCAGTTTGACAAATGTCCCGAATAATTTGCCGGCGCTCTCGCCTTCGTGCTTCAGCGTAGCTTTGGATTCGCATAAGGTGACGAATCCAAGCGAATTGGAGAGTTTGGTGGCTGGACTGGCAACCGTCACTTCGGTTGGGACCGGGTACTGATTTGCCGCGCTACAGGGGCTTTCGTTGGCCTTACACAGGACCGCCGAGGCCGAGCCAACGCCGATAAACGCCGAGGCGGCAACCGCGACGACCATGGACAGGCCGAGCATCTTGAGGAGTTTCATTGGTCTTCTCCTACTTTGTTTGCATGTGTTGATGCGCACGTATCAGCTATCTTGTGATCAAGTGCACTTTTCGGTGCACCCGCTGGGATGACTGTGCGTGGCATCAGCGGGCATGCAAGCAAGTGTTTGAAAGCTTGGTCAAGGGTGTTACGAAAATGTCATACCGTAGTTTTAAAAACGAACGGTTGTTTTTCCTGCAAGTGTCAAAAGTCCAAGGCTTTTGCGGCCAAGATTCCAAACTCCTACTCATGTGCTTCGAAGGCTCGGCCGGGGGTGGGGCGAAGCAGGAGCGTCCTGCGTAACGCGGCAATCAAGTCTCGTGCCAACGCGGGATCCCCCCCGGTCTGAAGGCCTGCCGGCTCGCCCTTGATCACGGCGCGGAGCCAGGCCCAGAGGTCTCCGTTCAGCCAGCTGGCCTCGCCCGGGGCCTGCACACGCCTGGGGCAGCACCAGGCAAGCTGGCCGTTGGCGATTCGCGTCGCGACCCCACTGAGTTGATCGTCGTCCTGCGCCTCGACGCTCATCAGGAGCTCACAGGTCCCGTTGAGCTCGGGTGACAGCTCGACCAGGGGCAGCGCCATCAACATGCCTGCCTCGATCTCGATCGCAGTCACCGGTGCGCTGCGCTCCGGGATCTCGCGGCGCTCCCAGTGCATGGCGGCGGCCAGGACGGCGACGGATTCGCGCGCCCAGGGCGTCACCGCATAGGGGCTGAGTCGGCCGTCGGCGTCCACCCGCTCGACCAACCCCGCGCTGAGCAGGTCCTTGGTGGCGCGTTCGAGCTTGCGGTAGCCGAGGCCGTCCACCAGGGGCTCGAGCTCGGTCAGCGATTGCGGCCGCTCCGCGAGCCAGCGCAGCAATGTCGACCCCCAGCCGACCGCCAGGGCTTTGATCGCGCTCGTGGCCACGGGGTCACCCGCGGACAGCGGCCCCTGCGGCCCACGTCCCAGCCAAGCCTCGAGCAGCCGGGCGACGCGCGATAGGCAGCGACCGGCGTCCGTCAGATGACATGCGGCAATCGGCGGGATGCCCGAGCGTCGCTCGCGCTTGATCAGGGAAATCTCTTCCAGATCACGCAGGCGATCGAAGTAGGTGCTTCGCGACACGTTTTCGACTCGGACGATCAACTCGCCCACCTCCAGCGGCCCCGATGCGAGTGCGCGGACGATCGAGGCGCTGACAGGATCGGCGAGCAGCAGCAGCGCGCGGCCCCCCGCGCGCAGACCATTGGCAGCTGGGTCCGCCGCCCCCGGCATCGCTCAGCGTCTACGGCCTGGCTCGTTTACCCCATGCATTCCTGAATGGACACCTACCCATTCCTCAATATGCCTAACGCCCTCCTCGTACAGGCGGCCACATGAGGGCTCGGCGCACCGCGGCCAGCTCGCGCTTGATCTCGGTGCTCTCTCAGTCGTCGGCGTTAGCCGAGGGGGGCACCGACGCCGTGCCGGCGGAACTCACTGAGGACCTGCTCCATCGAGTCGACGTCGCAGGAGACCATTTCGGGCCAGGGCTTGTCGGGATGCTCGTCGAGCGTCTTGTAGCCGTTGCCGCTGACCACGGCGACCACCGTGTCCTCGGGGTCGAGCTTGCCTTCCTGGGCGAGCCGCGCCGTGCAGGCGATCGTCGTGCCGCCGGCGGGCTCGGTGAGCACGCCCTCGGTGGCGCCGAGCAGGTCGATCGCCTCGAAGATCTCGGAATCGGTAGCGGTCACCCCAGAGCCGCCGCGCGAGGTGACCGCGTCGACCACGAGCGGCCCATCGCCGGGGGAGCCGATCGCGATCGAGTGGGCCACCGTGTGCGGCGTCTGCGGCTCGATCTCGCCCGAGCCATCCTCGATCGCAGTGGCGATCGGGCTGCATCCCTCGGCCTGGGCAATGTTGATCTTCGTCCCCGAGGTCTCGGCCAGGCCAACCGTCTCCAACTCGACCAGGCCCTTGTGCACGCGCGAGGAGAGGGTCCCGCCCGCCGCCGGGATGACGAAGTGGTCGGGGGTCTCCCACTCGAGCTGCTCGACCACCTCGTAGGCGACCGTCTTCGCCCCCTCCGCGTAGAACGGCCGCAGGGTGATGTTGGTGAACTGGACGCCGGTCGCCAGCGCCAGCTCCCGGCAGGCGCGGTTGGCCTGGTCGTAGTTGCCGTCGAGCTGGATCACCGCCGCGCCGAGCGCGCGGCAGGCGCGCGCCTTGCCGCGCTCCATATTGGACGGGTAGAAGACGTAGGCGGCGACCCCGGCCTTGGCGGCCAGTGAGGAGACGGCAGTACCGACGTTGCCGGTCGAGACGCAGCCGAGCTCCTTCCCGCCCAGCTCGAGCAGACGCGCCACCGCCATCGAGACGACGCGGTCCTTGTAGGAGAGCGTCGGGCGCGAGGTCGAGTCGTCCTTGAGGTAGAGCTTCTTGAGGCCGAGCTCGGCCCCGAGGCGGTCGGCGTGGATCAGTGGCGTGCGGCCGCTGTAGTGGCCGACGCGGGCCTGGGCACGGGCGTCGAGGATCGGCAGCAGCTCCTCGAAGCGCCAGATGTTGATCTCGCGCTCGGCCGGCGGGATCTCACCGAGCCGCTCGGCCGCCAGCTCGTAGTCGTAGTCGATGTCGAGGCCGTTGCCGCAGCCGTGGCACTTGAAGGCCGTGTCGAGCAGCGGGTAACGGCGGCCGCAGTCGCGGCAGACCATTTCGGTTGCGCATGAGCGGGTGCGGTCCTCGGGGCTCAGCATGCGGAATCTCCTCCGCGCAGGGTACTGGCCATAGGACGGACCCGTCGCACGCTCTCCCTCTCCCTGAAGCTCCGTCCCATAGGTCGAATGGGTATAGCAGGCGCGGCAGGATCGATCAAGCGTTTTTTGACCAAAAAGAGTGGGCCCGCCCCGGCAGTGTCAGCAGCTGCGGGGCGGGCCCAACCTCCGACCAGCGCGTCTGGGCTCTGGCCTGAGCTACGGTTGCGTCGGGGCCAGCGTCCATGCGCTCCCCGGCGCGACATCGGCG
>CAZQET010000284.1:0-10158 GCA_964591825.1 uncultured Conexibacteraceae bacterium | reverse complement strand
GGCTGGGCCGGCCTGCGCGGGGCGACGCCGATCTGGCTTGCCACCTTTCCGGTGGTGGCCGGGGTTGGCAGCGGCGAACAGCTCTTCGCGATCGTCTTCTTCGTCGTCGTCACCTCGACCCTGATCCAGGGCGCCAGCTTCGAGCCGCTGGCGATGCGGCTGGGACTGACCACCAACGAGCCTGCCCTTCCCCGTCGCTTGCTCGAGTCGGGCCGGATCCGGCGCATGGGCGGCGACGTGGTCGCCTTCAGGATCCCGCCCGGCGCCGCCGCCGCCGGCCACCTGGTGCGGGAATTGGGGCTTCCCCGGGAGGCGCTCGTCAACGTGATCGTCCGCGACGGCCACGCGATTCCGCCGCGCGGCTCGACCGAGGTATGCGAGGGAGACGAGCTTCACATCCTCGTCCGCGGCGAGCTGCGAAGCGAGGTCGAGGAGCTGACCAAGCGCTGGCGCGAGGGCCCCGTGGGAACTCCGCCGGCGCCGAAGCTGCCCCCCCGCGGCGCCCCTCAGATCTTCTCCGTCGGCCCCGCCGACGACGTCGAGGACCCTTCGGCCCCGCGCGAGGTCAACGGCATCGCCGTGATCGGCATCCTGCGCAGCCGTCGCGACCGCCCCAGCTCCCTCGTCGCCCTCGCCGACAGCCGCTACGCACTGGTCTCCGAGACCGCGGTCGCGATCGGTGACCGCCGCTCCGTGGCCAATTGGTGCGAGCGCCGCGCTGAGCGCGCCCGCCCCGATGATCCCGCGGAGCGGGCCTGGTGGCAGGAGGCAATAGGCGCGCTAATCGCCAGGGGCTGAGACGGCATCGACGATCGCCGTATAGGCGGCAGCGGGATCGTCAGAGCCGAAGACGGCGGAGCCTGCGACGAAGAGCGAGGCGCCGGCCGCGGCGACCGAGCCGGCAATAGCGGAGTCGATGCCGCCGTCGACCTCGATCTTGGCATCGCCGACTAGTGGCTTGAGGCGGGAGACCTTGTCGGGGGAGCCGGGGATGAAGGCCTGGCCGCCCCAGCCTGGGTTGACGGTCATGCAGAGGACGATGTCGGCGAGGTCGCGCAGCTCGGCGACGGCCTCGACCGGGGTGCCGGGGTTGATCGCGACGCCGGCCAGGCAGCCGAGCTCGCGGATCGCGGCGAGGGTGCGATTGGAGTGCGCGGTCGCCTCGGCGTGGAAGGTGATCGAGTCGGCGCCCGCCTCGGCAAAGGCCTCGATCTGGCGCTCGGGCGCCTCGATCATCAGGTGCACATCGACCGCCGCACCAGCCGCGTGCACCTCGTCGGCAATCGAGGATGCGACCAGTGGCCCAATCGTGATCGGCGGCACGAAATGTCCATCCATCACGTCGAAGTGGATCAGCCGCGCGCCGGCGTCGAGCACCTCTTCCAGCTGCGACCCGAGCCGCGAGAAGTCGGCCGAGAGGATCGACGGCGCCACCCGCGGCGAGGCCACGATCTCCCGCATCCGCTCACTCATATCGGGGCGAGCATGGAGTGTCCGCACATCTGGCAGGTCATGTCCTCGGTGGTGCTCATGCGGGCGATCGTTTGATGTTCGCCGCAGTTGGGGCACTGCGAGACGAGCTCGAAGCGGCGCAGACAGTACACGCAGCGGAAGCGGCCCGGGAGCTGCGCCGGGCGCAGCCAGGGCTCGCCGCATCCGGGGCAGGCGGCGCGCTTGAGCAGGCCGCTCTCGGTCTCGTTCGGCTCAGCCATCGTCATCATCATCGCGTTTCAGTCGGCCGATGAAGAAGCCGGTGGTGCGGTCGCGGTCCGGGCGCAGCTGCAGCGCGAGCTCGGGGTCGAGCTGCTCCTCGTTCTCTCGGCGGCTGATCGTGCAGGTCGAGTAGACGAGCGTTCCCCCGGGCCGCAGCGAGGCGCGGGCGCGCTTGAGCAGCCGCGCCTGCAGCTCGACCAGGCGCTCGATCGATGCGGGCGACTTGCGCCAGCGGGCGTCTGGACGCGAGGCGAGGGCGCCCAGGTCCGAGCAGGGCGCGTCGAGCAGAACGCGGTCGAAACCGGGACCGAAGCCGTCGCTGCCCGCAGCGTCGGCCTCGATCACCGTGACGCTGCGCAGGCCGAGGCGGCGGGCCTGCCCGGCGACTTCGGCGGCGCGCTCCGGGTCGCTCTCGATCGAGATCACCTCTCCCCTGTCCCCGATCCGCTCGGCGATCTGCCCGGTCTTGATCCCGGGACCCGCGCAGAGGTCAAGCACGTGCTCGCCGGGCTGGGGATCGAGCACCTCGACCACGGCCGCAGAGCCGCGGCTCTGCGGCGTCAGCTCCCCGGCGGCGACCAGCTCCGGCACGAGGTCGCCGGTGGCGCCCTCGACCACGATCATCTCCGGCAGCGCCAGGGCTTCTTCTGCTCCGGTGCGACTTATGGACCTCACAGGTCCATAAGTCGCACCGGAAGCGAGGAGGGGGGCTGGGTGGGAGGCGATTCCCGCGTCAACGAGGCGCCCGAGGACGCTCGCGGCGTCGGTGCGAAGCGTGTTGACGCGGTAGGCGCGCTCGGGGGGCTCGTTGCAAGCGGCAAGCAACGAGCGGGCGCTCTCGGGGCCGAGCTCGCGCCACCACATCTGCGCCAGCCAGAGCGGAGCCGAATGGGCGATCGCGGCCTTCTCGGGCGTCGAGTCGTCGCCGAGCAGCGACTCGCGCAGTTGCTCGCGCTCGCGGCCGAGGCGGCGCAGGACCGCGTTGACGAAGCCGGCCGCGTGCGCCGCGCCCGCCGCCTTGGACAGCTCGACCGCCTGGTCGACCGCGGCGTGGTCGGGCGTTGCGTCGGCGAAGATCAGCTCGAACGCGCCGAGGCGCAGAGCGGCCAGCACCGGCGGATCGAGCCGCCGCAGCGGTCGATCGACGAGCCGCTCGATCGCAGCGTCGAGCGTGCCGCGGCGCTGCACCGCGCCGTAGGCGAGGCGCTGCGCCTGGGCGCGTTCGCGGCCGGCCAGACCGACCCCCTCGACGGCCTCGCGAAAGGCGCGCTCGGTGTGGGCTTCGTCCTCGAAGGTTGCGCGGAGCACCTCGAAGGCGAGCCGCCTGCCCGGCGAGATCGCGCCGCCGGAGCGCACCACGTTCAACGAACCACCAAGCGTTCGCGCCCCGATCGCCACGGACTCGAGCGCCCGGAGATCACCATGACGACCGGGACGCTCACAGCCTTGGCAGCGAGTGGCCGCGCAGGTAGGCGTCGGCGGCCATCGGCTTGCCGCCGGGCGGTTGCACCACCTCCAGGCGCAGGGCGCCGCGACCGCAGCCGAGCAGCAGCGCGCCCCACTCGGCCTTGATCGCGCCGGTTTTGACGCCGACGTCGACCGGGCGCGCCCGGCGCACCCCGAGTCGCTCGCCGTCGCCGGTTTCCAGATAGGCGCCAACGTGTGGGGTGAGCGCCCGCACGGTGCGGGCCAGCTCGGCGGCCGGGCGCGAGGTGTCGAGGCGGCGCTCCTCTGAGGCGATCTTCTCCGCGTACGTGACCCCGTCCTCGCCCTGCTCGGCGAACTCGAGGCGCGACTCGGCGAGCTGGTCGAGGGCTCTTACGAGCAGCTCACTGCCGAGCGCGGCGAGCTTCGCCGAGAGCGATTCGAAGTCCTCCTCAGGGCCAATCGTCGCCTCCTCGCAGAGCGCCACCGGGCCCGCGTCGAGACCCGCGGTCACCTGCATTACGCAGACGCCGGTGCGCTCGTCGCCGCTCATGATTGCCCGCTCGATCGGGGCGGCGCCGCGCC
Source organism: uncultured Conexibacteraceae bacterium (assembly GCA_964591825.1). Taxonomy (GTDB): domain Bacteria; phylum Actinomycetota; class Thermoleophilia; order Solirubrobacterales; family 70-9; genus VRUE01. The sequence continues at coordinate 6,435 of CAZQET010000284.1, read as the reverse complement.
AGCGCGGAAGCAGCGAGGGATGCACGTTCAGCAGCGGCCATTCGGAGAGCAGCGGCTCACGGATCAGCTGCCCGAAGGCGCAGACCGCGACCGCCTCCGGGGAGGCGGCGCGGATCCGCGCCAGCGGCTCTTCCGCATTGACGTCGGCAGCCTGCAGCAGCTCGATGCCGAGCTCGCCGGCCACCTCGGCGGCCGGCGGAGCCTGCAGGCGACGGCCGCGGCCCTTGGGCCGGCTGGGCGGGGTGACGACGAGCAGCGGCCGGTGGGCGGAGGCGGCAAGGGCGCGCAGCACCGCGCCGGCGAACTCCGAGGTGCCGAGGTAGACGGTTCTCACGCGTCAGCCCGTGAGCGCGTCAATCGGCACGGTGATCGCCGGGTATTCGAGTCCGTGACGATTGACGCGCTCACGCTGTGCTCTTGGGCTCGCGATGCTCGCCCGGGTCCTCGTCCTCGGGGCCCGGCGGGCTGTAGCTGCCGCCCTCGCGGAGGGCCCGCAGGGCGGCCTTGCGCTGGGGGCGCGGCGCCCGGTCGAGGATCAGCACGCCGTCGAGATGGTCGATCTCGTGCTGCAGCACCCGCGCCTCCAGGCCGGAGGCCTCGATCGTGACCTGCTCGCCATCGACGTCGCGGCCGCTGAGGCGTGCATGCAGGGGCCGCTCGACGTCCAGCGAGACGCGCGGCAGGCTGAGGCAGCCCTCCTCGGCGACGACCAGCTCGTCGGAGAGCCACTCGATCTCCGGGTTGATCAGCGCAGTCGGCTCGCTGTCGGCGCCGGCCTGGAAGACGAGCAGCCGGCGCAGCATGCCGAGCTGGGTGGCGGCGAGCCCGACGCCCATCCCGTCACGCATGATCGCAACCATCCGCTCGACCTCGGCGCGCAGCTCGGGGCCGAACTCGCGCACCGGCGAGGCCGCGCTCTTCAGCACCGGATCGCCGAACTTGACCACGTGCGCGAGCGCCGCCTCGCGGCGCTCCAGCAGCTCGGCTTCGAGCGCGCTCTGCTCGCGCTCGGCCTCGGTCTCGATCTCAGGCTTCTCTGGCACCCGATCGATTGTATGGACCGGGCGCTTCGCGATGCCCTGCGTCACTTCCATCTCGATGAAGCATTCCCGGGGCTCCAGCACGGTAAAGCTGCGTCGTCTCATCACTGGGGGTCGACGTCGACCGAGATGGCGATGTCGCGCAGCGAGCGGTCGGCGGCGAGGCGCTCGACCGTGGCACGCACCGCGGCGACGGTCGGCTCCCGCTCGACGGCCTTCAGCAGTAGACGGCGCCGGTGGCGGTTGCGGACGCGGAACATCGGAGCGGGGCCGAGCAGGTCGGTGCCGCCCGGCAGCGCCTCGCGCAGCTGGGTCGCGAGGCTGACGGCCAGCCGATCGAGGCGCAGCTCGGACTCGGCCTTGAGGACGATCCTGGTCAGCTGCGAGAAGGGCGGATAGAGCAGCGCCCGCCGCCGCCCGACCTCCTCGGCCAGGAAGGCCGCCGCGTCGTGCTCGGCCGCGTGCAGAATGCTGGGCGCGGTTGGGGCGAGGGTCTGCACGATCACCTCGCCGCCGGCGGCACCGCGACCGCTGCGACCGGCGAGCTGGGCGACGAGGGCGAAGGTGCGCTCGGCGGCGCGGAAATCCGGGAAGCGCAGGGTGGCGTCGGCGTCGAGGATCGCGCTCAGGGTCACCTCGGGGAAGTCGTGCCCCTTGGCGACCATCTGGGTGCCGACAAGGACGCCGCTCTCAGCCTCGCCGAAGGCGGCGAGGATGCGCGCATGAGCACCGCGCCCGGCGGCGGTATCGGCGTCGAGGCGGAAGACGGGCATTGGCGCCAGGCGCTCGGTGAGCAGCGCCTCGACCTGCTCGGTACCGACGCCGGCGCGCGAGAGCGTGGTCGAGCCGCAATGCGAGCAGGCCCCCGGCAGCGGCTCCACGTGGGCGCAGTGGTGGCAGACGAGCCGGCCGTTCTCGCGATGGACGATCAGCGAGACGTCGCAGTTGGGACAGCTCCAGTGGTGGCCGCAGGAGCGGCAGGTGAGCCAGGGGGCGAAGCCGCGACGGTTGACCATCACGATCGCCTTGGCGCCGGCGGCTCGCACCTCCTCCAGCGCGTCCCAGGTGTGCGGGTGCAGGGGGCCGGAGCGCGGATCCGCGTCGCGCATGTCGAGCACCCGCACCGGCGGCATCGCCTGCCCGTCGACGCGGCGCGGCAGCTGCAGCCGCGGCAGCTGCAGCCACGACTCCGGGCGCGGCGTCGCCGTGCCGGCGACGAGCACCGCGCCGCACTCCGCAGCGCGGCGGTGGGCGACGGCCCGGGCGTCGTAGCACGGGTCGCCCTCCTGCTTGTAGGAGGGGTCGTGCTCCTCGTCGACGACGATCAGGCCGAGGTCGCGGACCGGGGCGAAGACGGCCGAGCGGGGGCCGACGCAGACGCTCGCCTCGCCGCTTCGCAGGCGCCGCCACTCGTCGTAGCGCTCGCCGTCGGAGAGAGCGGAGTGCAGGACCGCGAAGCGGTCGCCGAGCCGCGCCCGGAAGCGCGCCACCGCCTGTGGGGCGAGACCGATCTCGGGCACGAGGACGATCGCGCCGCGACCCCGGGCGAGGGCGGCCTCGACGGCCGCCAGGTAGACCTCGGTCTTGCCAGAGCCGGTGACGCCGTGCAGGAGCTGCTCGCGGGGCGCACCCGCGGCGCCGTCCAGTGCGGCGACGATCGCCTCCACCGCCGCCTCCTGCTCGGGCAGCAGCTCCGGGCGCCCGCCGGGAGCGCCGACCTCGGGGTGATGGGACGTGCGCCGCACCAGCGAGCTGCGGGTCTCGACCAGGCCACGCTGCTCGAGCCGGCGCAGGACGGCGCGGTCCGCGCCGACCGCGGCGGCCAGCTCGGGCGCTGACATCTCTCCCGCTCGCAGCGCCTCGAGCACGGCCCGCTGCTTGACGCCGAGCCGCTCGCCGCCGCTCAGCGCCGCCTCGCCCGCCGCGCTCATCGCCGCCCGCAGCTCGGCCCGGGAGCGCACCCGCTGACCCGCTGCGCCGGTGCCCGGCGGCAGCACCAGCTGCAGCCCGCGCGAGGGCGTCGAGCAGTACTCCTCGGCGATCCAGAGCCCGAGCCTCACCAGCTCCGCCGGCGTGCCCGCCTCGAGCGCTTCGATCGGCTCGGCGAGGCGCTCCGGCGGCAGCGCCGAGACTTCGGCGAGATCGACGACGACGCCGAGCACGCGGCGGCGCCCGAACGGCACCTTGACCACGCTGCCGACCTCGAGATCGGCCATCGCGGCGGGCAGGCGGTAGTCGAACGGCCCACGCAGGGCGCGGGCCGTCGTCAGCGGCTCGACCTTGGCGATCGACATCTCATCAAGTTATGGAGGGACGCGGACGGCGCGGGTATGCTGCGCGGCGATGGGCCTCAACCTCAGCCCCGGGGAGCGGATCATCTTCCAGGGCCATCCCTCGTGGCGGGCGATCCTTGGCTTCTACCTCAAGGGGATCCTGATCACGGCGCTGATCGCCGTCGTGGTGAGCTTCATCGCGAGCGATGCGAGCGTCTATCTGATCGTCTTCGCGGGGGTTGGCCTCACCGTCCTGATCGGCTTCGTGAAGCGCGTCGCCACCACCTACACGATCACCGACCGCCGCCTCAACATCCGCCGCGGCATCGTCTCCCGCGAGGTCCAGGAGACCCGCCTCGAGCGCGTCCAGAACGTCAACTACAAGCAGTCGATCTATCAGCGCCTGACGCAGATTGGCGACGTCGACTTCGACACCGCCGCCGGCGATGACTACAACTTCGTCTTCTACGGAGTAGCCGAGCCGGGCGAAGTGGTGCATCGCGTCGACCAAGCTACCGGCGCCGGGGCGGCGGGCACACACGGGCTCGGCGAGCCACTCCCTCCCTCCTAGCCAAGCGGCGCCCCAAAGAGAACCCGGCGCCGCGTGGTGGTCGAGCCGCCGCAGCCCCATGATCCCGCCGCCCCCGGCAACCCAAGGCCGTCAACCGACTCGGTCGTCTGCGTGCAGGCGGCCCAGTACATAGCCCAATCGGCTCCCGGAAGCGTTATCGAGTGGGTCATGACGAGCTGCGTCGAACGCGGGCTAAATGGCGTCTGCGGGAAGGTTGGGGTCTGCAGCGCCATCACTTCGGGATAGCGGCGCGAGCCATCGCGCTGTCCGTAATAGAGGAAGACCGGCTTTGCGCTCTCCGTGGCATAGGTGCTTCTCGGGTAGATGAAGTTGTAGGCGATGCGAAGGGTGTAGACACCGTTGGGGGCGCTGAAGTTGTGGCAGCCGCCGGAAAGGCCGTTGCCGGTGATCGAGCAACTGGCACGCGTGTAGCCAGGCAACAGGTAGACCGGGCGGAAGCGACTATGAACGCCGAGGGCGGGGGCAGCCACGCGGTATCGCGTTGCCAGCGATGGGCGCCGACGGAAGGCAAAGCGGCCGCCGCGACGGGTCCTCGCCTTGCCCACCGGACGAAAGCCGCCGTTGAATGGCCACCTGCTCGCCTCCAGGACGACCCGGATACCCGCTTTACGATTGAGCAGGCGACCGCGGACTGTGGTCACGCTCTGGCCGCGCGGCTTCCGGAAGTTGATGATGTGCGGCTCGACCCTCATCTTCACCGCAGGGCTGGCTGAATCGGCCGAGGCGGCGCCGGCGCCCACGGAAGCAGCGAGCACGAGCATCAGGATCACCGTCGAGGCGGTTGCGCGCCTCATCGACCGTTCTCTCCGTCATCGACAGCCATTGCGATTCGCAGGTCGGCCTTCAGGCAGGCGCTGCCTGTGCGAGACCCGCAGCCGCCTTGAGCTTCTCGGCCCGATCCGTCCGCTCCCAGGTGAAAGCGTCGCCCTCTCGGCCAAAGTGCCCGTAGGCGGACGTCTGCGTGAAGATCGGCCGGTGGAGATCCAGGTAGCGGCGGAAGGCGCCGGGGCGGAGGTCGAACTCGGTTTCGACCAGGCGAGAGATCTCGGCGTCCGCAAGCTTGCCGGTGCCGAAGGTCTCGACCATCAGGGAGATCGGACGGGCGACACCGATTGCGTAGGCGACCTGGACCTCACAGCGCTCGGCGAGGCCGGCGGCGACGACGTTCTTGGCCACGTGGCGGGCGGCGTAGGCGGCGGAGCGGTCGACCTTGGAAGGGTCCTTGCCGGAGAAGGCGCCGCCGCCGTGGCGGGCCATGCCGCCGTAGGTGTCGACGATGATCTTGCGGCCGGTGAGGCCGGCGTCGCCGACCGGGCCGCCGATCACGAACTTGCCAGTCGGGTTGACAAGGAAGTGCTCGCGCAGCTCGGTCGGATCGAAGAGGCCCTCGGCCTCGGCGCCCAGCACGGGTAGCACGACGCTCTCCCAGAGGTCCGGCTTGATCTTCGACTCCGACTCGACGCCCTCGGCGTGCTGCGTGGAGATCAGCAGCTTCTCGACCTTGACCGGGCGGCCCTCCGCGTAGCGCACCGTGACCTGGGTCTTACCGTCGGGGCCGAGATAGTCGAGCGAGCCGTCCTTGCGCACCGCGGCCAGCCGTTCTGCCAGCCGGTGGGCGAGGTGGATCGGCATCGGCATCAGCGCCTCCGTCTCGGCGGTCGCGTAGCCGAACATCATCCCCTGGTCGCCCGCGCCGGCGACCAGCAGCTCGTCCTCGACCGAGTCCCCGGCACGGGCCTCGTACGCCCGGTCGACTCCCTGAGCGATGTCGGGCGACTGCTTGTCGAGCGAGACCAGGACCGAGACGTGGTCGCAGTGGTAGCCGTAGTCGCCGTGGTCGTAGCCGATCTCGCGGATCGTCTCGCGCACCAGATCGGGCACGTCGAGGTGAACGTCGGTCGAGATCTCACCGGAGACGACCGCCATGCCGGTGTTGACCAGCGTCTCGCAGGCGACGCGGCCCTCGGGGTCTCCCGCCATCACCGCGTCGAGCACTGCGTCGGAGATCGCGTCGCAGACCTTGTCGGGATGCCCCTCGGTGACGGACTCGGAGGTGAACAGGTACTCGCCCTCGGCAAGTGGCTGGGTATCGGTCATGGGCTCAAGCCTAGCGTCGGTTCCCTGAATGGGGCACGAAGTCGATCACCAGCGGTACGCCGGCGAGGCCGTACCTCTCGCGCATCTGGTTCTCCAGGTGGTAGGCCCAGTCGCGCACGATCAGCTTGCGATCGTTGACCTGAATCGCGATCCGCGGCGGCGAGGAGCCCACCTGGGCCGCGTAGTAGAGCCGCAGGCGGCGGCCGCGACGCGAGGGTGGCGGAGTCTTGCCGACCACGTCGGCGATGAAGCGGTTCAGCTCCGGGGTCGGGATCCGCTCGCCGGCCCGGTCGGCCAGCTCCAGCGCCTTCGGCAGCAGGTTGGCGACGTTGCGCCCCCGCGTCGCCGAGCAGGTGACGACGGCGGGGCGCAGGCGCAGCTTGCGCTCGACCCGGGCGCGGGCGTCGTCGATGTCGGTGCCGGTCACGTCCCA
>CAZQET010000283.1:0-7243 GCA_964591825.1 uncultured Conexibacteraceae bacterium | reverse complement strand
GCGGCAACGCAGATCACGTTGTTGACCGCGCCCCTTGCTTCGGCCACCGGGTCGTAGACGCAGGGATATTCGGGCTGGATTTCGTTGCTCGCGCCTTCGTTGCCGGCCGCGATCACGAAGAGGGTTTGCGGGTTGGCGGCAATGGCGTCAGCGAGCACGTCATGACGCACTGGGCCTCCGATTGACATGTTCGCCGCCCGTGCTCCGTGTGCACCGGCGTAATTGACCGCCTCGACAATGGCTGAGAATGGGCAGCCGCCCTCCTCGGAGCAGACTCGCAGCGGCATGATCCTGACGTTTTGCGCCACCCCGGTGACGCCGATGCCGTTGTTCCCCTGGGCGCCGATGATCCCAGCGGTGTGAACTCCGTGGCCCCTGCTGTACGGGTCGTCGTCGGTCGGATCGCCATCGGTGACGGGGTTGCCCGCATCGGGGCCGATGAAATCGGCGCCGTGGACGTCGTCGACGATCCCGTCGCCGTCGTCGTCGAGGCCGTTTTCGGGTGTCTCGCCGGTGTTGGTCCAGGCGACGTTGGCGAGGTCCGGGTGTTCGAACCGGTAGCCGCCGTCGATGTCGGCGACGACCGTGCTTGGGGTGCCGACCGTCCGTTCCCAGGCGCTAAGCACATTGATGTCGTCGCCTGGTACGGCGCCAACGAAGCCGTCGATGCCGAGGCCGCTGTTCTGGAATCCCCAGAGCTGGTCGAAGAGAGGATCGTCAGGGAGTGAGTCCAGGTGGTAGTAGCCGTCGGGCTCGGCGAGCGCAACGGCGGGGCCCGCCTCCAGCTTGCGAGCCGCCGCGTGCGGCGATTGCTCCGGCTCGGTTTCGACCAGCTGGAAGCGGCGATTGCCGAGGTCGCCCGCGTACTCGACGCCGGCGTCCGTCCGCGCCGCGCGACGTTCCGCCGGGCTCGCCCCCGCTTCCCACTCGACGATCACCCGCGGCGGAGCGAGCGGGGCGGAGGTCACCGGCGCGCCACCGCCGACCCGTTGCTCCTGTGCCGCCAAGGCGCTCGGCGCAGCAACGAGCAACGCCAGCGCTACTGCGAGGACGAGCCTCCATCCCTGCGAAACCATTACGCCATCAGGTTGGCAAATGCGCCCGGAGCTGGCAACCGCCGGATCGCGACGAAACGGCCTCGCTCAGGCCAGCGCGCTCGCCGCCCGCTCCTTCGCCGCCTCGATCAGCGCCAGCACCTCGGTCTCCTGGCCGGTGCCCAGCAACCCGATCGGGTCGGGGTCGCCGTTGACGATCCCCTCGAAGAAGTCCTTGCGGTCCTGGTAGGTCGGCAGCGTCCCCTTCGCCCAGCCGCGGGCGTCGTTGAGGATCACCGCCAGGCGCGCGTACTCCTCGCCGAAGAGCTCGGAGATCTCACGCTTCATCCGCTTAGCCAGGGCGGGCGAGGCCCCGGCGGTGGAGATCGCGATCGCCAGCGGACCGGTGCGGACGATCGCCGGCAGGATGAAATTGCAGAGCGGCGGAACGTCGACGATGTTGACCAGCATCGCCCGGCGCTCCGCATCGTCGTAGACCTGGATGTTGACCTCGGTGTCGTCGGTGGAGGCGATCGCCATGAAGGCGCCCTCGAGGTCGGCGGCACCGGCGTAGGCCCGCTTCTCCCACTGGATCGAGCCCTCGGCCGCGAGGCTCTCCAGCTCTGGGTGGGCGAGCGGGGCGATCAGGGTCACGTCGGCGTTGCAGGCGAGCAGACCCTCGACCTTCTCCAGGCCGATGTCGCCGCCGCCGACGACCAGGCAGCGTCGCCCCTTCAGCTTCAGGCAGGCGATGTAAAAGGGGGTCTCGAGCATGTCCCGCACGCAGGACTGGTCGCAGATTCCCTTGCGCAGCTGACAGACGCACTGCTTGCCGGCATAGGCCTGGGCGGGCATACGCCACAGCCTAGTGAAACGTTTTCTCCCCCTATTTGGGGGACAACGCGTTACACCGCCGGCGGGTCGATCGCGCTGCAACGCCTTGTCCCCCGGTGGCGGGGACAGCGCGTTGCACCTCGCTCAGATCGAGTCGAGGGTGAGGCGCAGGCCCTCGGCCAAATCCGTCTGCGCGCGCCAGCCGAGCTCGCGCTCGGCGCGGGTGGGGTCGATCGAGATGCGTTGCACCTCGCCGGTGCGCGGTGGGGCGAACTCGGGCTCGAAGTCGCCGGCACCGCCCAACTCGCCGAGCGCCCGCGCCAGCTCGAGCACGTCGGTCTCGACCCCGGTACCGATGTTGAGCGGGCCGCTCGTCTCCGAGTCCGCTGCGGCGAGCATTGCGCTCACCACGTCGCCCACATATATGTAGTCGCGCGTCTGCTTGCCGTCCCCGAAGACGGTGGGGCGCCCGCCCGCCCGCAGCTTGCCGCAGAAGATCGCGATCACGCCCGCCTCGCCGAGCGGGTCCTGGCGCGGGCCGTAGACGTTGCCCAGCCGCAGCGGCACGCTGGAGAGGCCGTAGAGACGTTTGTAGAGCGCCAGATAACCCTCACCGGCGTACTTGCTCTGCCCGTAGGGGGCCTCGGGAGCCAGCGGCGCGTTCTCGGCCAGCGGCAGATCCTGCCCGTCGCCCTCACCGTAGATCGCGCCGCCGGTCGAGCTGAAGACGACGCGTCGCGTCCCGGCGGCGCGCGCCGCCTCGAGCACGTTGGCGGTGCCGCCGACGTTGATCGAGGCATCGAAGGCGGGGTCGGCGATCGACTTGCGCACGTCGATCTGGGCGGCGAGGTGGAAGACGACCTCGGGCTTCTCGGCGGCTGCCAGGTCCTCCAGCGCCGCCCGGTCGCGGATATCGGCCTCGATCAGCCTGGCGCCGTTGGCCAGCCCAGGCTCGAGGTTCTCGCGCCGGCCGGTCGAGAGGTCGTCGAGGACGATCACCTCGTCGCCGCGGCCGAGCAGGGCGTCGGCGAGGTTCGAGCCGATGAAGCCGGCGCCGCCTGTGACCAGAGCCTTCATTGCGGTCGCGATCCTATGGACATCGCTGCCTTGATCGGCAACTCGCGGGCGAATATGAAGAGGCGGGCTTCGACGTTCGCCCATGGAGGGTCGCCGAGCGCCCCTGCTACCCTCGCCGCCCCATGCGCCTGATCGTCACCGAGAAGAACAACAGCGCCGAGAAGATCGCGACCTTCCTCAGCAAGGGGGGGGCGAGCAGCGACAAAACCTTCAAAGTCCCGTACTACACGTGGACCGACGAGGGCGGCGAAGTCCAGCGCACGATCGGCCTCAAGGGCCACGTGCTCGGCCCGGCCTTCCCCGAGGGCTACTCGAACTGGCAGAAAACCGACCTGCACGACCTGATCGACGCCGAGCTGATCAAGGAGCCGACCGACAAGAACGTGGTCAAGGCGATCCGCAAGGTGGCGAAGGAGGCCGACGAGCTGGTGATCGCCACTGACTTCGACCGCGAGGGCGAGCTGATCGGGCTCGAGGCCCTGGAGGAGATGCTCGACGCCAACCCGGAGCTGGGCACGCGCGAGGAAACCAAGGCCGGCACCCTGCGGATCAAGCGGGCGCGCTACTCGGCGCTGACCAAAGAGGAGATCGAGCGCGCCTTCGACGAGCTCGACGAGCTCTCCTATCCGCTGGCCAACGCCGGCGCCGCACGCCAGGACATCGACCTGCTCTGGGGCGCGACCCTGACCCGCGCGGTCTCGCTCTCCACCCGCCGCTTCGGCTCCAACTTCCTCTCGGTCGGGCGCGTGCAGAGCCCGACCCTGGGCCTGATCGTCGAGCGCGAGATGGAGCGCCGCGCCCACGTTGCCAAACCCTTCTGGGAACTGTTCGCCAAGTTCCAGCATCCCGACGGCAGCTTCGAGACCCACCACGAGACCGACAAGTTCTGGGAGAAGGCCGAGGCCGACGCGGCCCTCGCCGGCACCGCCGGTCCGGGCACGGTCAAGTCGGTGACCGCGCGCAAGAACACGCGCAAGCCGCCGACCCCCTACAACACCACCGCCTTCACCACCGACGCCTCCAGTCGCCTCGGCATCACCCCGGCCAACGCGATGCGGATCGCCGAGGACCTCTACATGGACGGCTTCATCTCCTACCCGCGCACCGACAACACCGTCTACCCGGCCTCGCTGCCGCTGCACGAGCTGGTCTCCTCGCTGGTGCGCATCAAGGAGTTCTCCGCGGCCAGCGGCCTGCTCGACGGCGAGCTGTCCCCCACCCGCGGCAAAAAAGAGACGACCGACCATCCCCCGATCTACCCGACCCAGGCGATCCACCCCGGCGCTCTGGACGGCTCCAAGAAGCGGGTCTACGAACTGGTCGTGCGCCGCTTCCTCGCCACCTTCAGCCCGCCGATGATCACCGAGTCGACCCGCGCCGACATCGAAGCGGGCGACCAGACCTACTTCGTGCGCGGCTCGGTGGTCGTCGATCCCGGCTTCGCCGGCATCTACACCTACGCCCGCTCCTCCGACGAGGAGATCCCGGCCCTGCAGGAGGGCCAGACGCTGGAGCTCGACGGCGAGCCCTGGATCGTCGACAAGGAGACCCAGCCGCCGGCCCGCATCTCGCAGGCGAAGCTGGTCGAAATGATGGAGGAGCGCGGGCTCGGCACCAAGGCGACCCGCGCCGACATCATCAAGAAGCTCTTCGACCGCGGCTACGTCTACAGCAACCCGCCGGTCCCCTCGGAGACCGGGATTGCGATGTACGAGGCGTTCAAGAAATACGTGCCGCGGATGGCGACGCCGGAGATGACCGCGCAGCTCGAGGAGGAGATGGACCAGATCGCCGCCGGCGCGATGACCAAGGACGGCGTCGTCGGCGACAGCCGCGAGCTGCTGCACAGGACCTGGAGCGAGATCGACGAGAGTCGCGAAGACCTGGCCAAAGTCGTCTGGGCGGGGATGGACCAGGACCGGATCCTCGGCCCCTGCAAGGTCTGCGAAGAGGCCGGGCGGACCAAGGAGGACGGCTCGCCCAACATGCTGCGCGTGATCCGGGCGAAAAAATCGGGCAAGCGCTTCGTCGGTTGCAGCGGCTGGAAAGCCGATGACCCGGAGTCGTGCGACCAGACCTTCCCGCTGCCCCAGCGCGGCGACATCTTCAAAATGGAGGAACGCTGCTCGGTCTGCGGCGAGACGCCGCGGCTGAAAGTCCAACCCTTCCGCGGCCGGCCCTGGAACCTCTGCCTCAACGACGACTGCGAGTCGATGCAGGAGATGAAGAAACGCCGCGCCGAGCGCGAAGCGGCGAAAGCGGCGAAAGAAGCGATGGCGGAGAAGCCGCTGCCCGAGGGCGACGAGGACAAGGCCCCGGCGAAGGCGGCGAGCAAAGCCGACACGGCGACCCGCGGTCGCAAACGCGCCAAGGCCGGCGCCAAGTAGCGCGTGTTCATCTCGCTGGAGGGCATCGATGGCTCCGGCAAGTCGACGCAGGCGAAGCTGCTGGCCGAGGCGCTCGGGCCGCAGACGCTGCTGATCCGCGAGCCGGGGGGGACCGAGGCGGCCGAGCGGATCCGCGAGCTGCTCGCCGACCCGACCGTCGAGCTCGACCCCTTCGCCGAGCTGCTGCTCTTCCTCGCCGCCCGCGCCGACCTCACCGCGCGGGTGATCCGGCCGGCGCTCGAGGCGGGACGCGACGTCGTCGCCGACCGCTTCGCCGACTCCAGCGTCGCCTACCAGGGCGCCGCCCGGGGGCTCGGGGTGGGAGAGACGATCTCACTCACCGATAACGCCAGCGACGGCCTCTGGCCGGACCTGACGATCCTGCTGCGGGTCGACCCGGAGACCGGCCTCGGTCGCACCGACGGCGGCGACCGATTCGAGTCGGAGGGTTTGGAGCTGCAGCGCGCCGTCGCCGAGGCCTACGAGGAGATAGCCCAGGTCGCTAGCGACCGAGTCGTGGTCGTCGACGGAGAAGGAACGGTCGAGGAGGTCCACTCCCGCGTCATGTCCAACGTCCGGAGCCCCCAATGAGGCTGACTTCGTGTTTTCTCTCGCATAGCGAGAGAAAACACGAAGTCAGCAGGTGAGGACGATGATTCTGGATGGAGTGACCGAGCATCAGGCGCGGGCGCGGGTGGCGCTGAGCGCGGCGCTGGCCTCGGGGCCGAGCCACGCGTATCTGTTTCGCGGGCCGCGGGGCTCCGGGAAGAGCCTGGTGGCGCGGGCGTTTGCGGCAGAGCTTCTCGCGGCTGGGGCCGCCGACCCAGAAGACGCTAGGCGCCGCGCTCTGCTCGACCCCTCACCTCACCCTGACCTGGTCTGGCTCACGCCGCGCGGCGCCCAGCACATGGTCGAGGAGGTGCGCGAGAAGGTGATCCGGGCGGCCTCCTACCGGCCGTTCGAAGCCGAGAAGCGTGTTTTTGTGATCGAGGCGGCGGAGCAGATGCGCGACGAGAGCCAGAACGCCCTGCTGAAGACCCTGGAGGAGCCGCCCGACTTCGTCCACCTGCTCCTGCTCAGCTCCGAGCCCGCGCAGCTCCTCGAGACCATCGCCTCCCGCTGCCAGCCGATCGATTTCGCCCCGCTTCCGCCCGAAGCCATCGAAGCCCAGCTCGCTGGCGCCGGCACATCGGATGAGATCTCCGCCGCCGCCCGTCTCTCCGCCGGCGACCCCGCTCGCGCTCGTTTCCTCCTTTCGGACCCTGGCAAGACGCTGCGCGAAGCGGCTCTGTCCCTGGGAAGGGATGCCAACGCGTCCCCGGCGTTCCCCGCCCCCTGGGCTCGCCTGCTGAGCGCCGCCAATTCAGCTGGGGACGAAGCCGAAGAGACGACGCGCGCTCGTCTCGAAGAGGAAGCCGAAGCCGGCATCAAGCGCAGCGCCAAGGACATTGGCGAGGAAGCGAAACGCGCCGGCCGCCGTCGCCGCACCGAGGTTCTGGACCTGGGACTGGAGCTCTCCGGGACCTGGTTTCGGGATTTGGCCGCGGCAGCCGCCGGGGCCTGGGAAGTTGTTCTCAACGCCGATCGCCTCGACGCCCTTCGCGACGCCGCGGCCGGCCTCGATCCGGCTCGCCCCCGCCGCGCCGCCGAGCTGGTCCAGGACACGCGCCGCCGGCTCGACCTCAACGTCTCCGAGGAGTTGGCTCTCGAAGCGCTCGCGTTCCGGCTTGGGCATGTCTCCGCTTGAGCGGACGGCCCCAGCCGTCGTTATGCGGCGTCCTCAGTCGGCCAAATAGCGCTGCTTGTGAGTATCCGGTTCCGTCAGGTGTCGTGCCTACATTCGTCTTGTGGCTCGGCCAGACTTCCCACACACGATCATGGAGTTTCAAGAGCGCTTCCCCGACGAGGCGG